>CAZNZI010000782.1:0-8478 GCA_964577475.1 uncultured Rhodospirillaceae bacterium | reverse complement strand
GAGAAGCCGTCGAGCTTCATGCTGCCGAGATCGCCGCCCGATCCCTTCACCCAAAGGACCGAGACCGTCTCGCCGGACAGCGGGTCCTTCATCGGAATCTTGGCCGAGGTATTGCCGCCGGCGTAGTTGGTGACGCGCTTGTCCGAGCCGAGCAGGTTGGAGCGGTAGAGAAGGAGGTCCTCCGGCTTCATGCCGGCCGCGCGTGACTCATCCCAGCGGTTTTCGACCAGCGCCGCGAAGTCGCTGCTTCCGTCCATTGCTCAATCCTCCCGTGCGCCGGATGGTCCGGCGCTTGTTCCGTCTCTTGATTGATTTTAGGACCGCCAATCGATCAATTTCAACCAAGTTCAATCGAATTGGGCCGGTAGTGATCATCCTGCGGTTGACATTGATCGGTTCATCGGGTCTCCTGAGCGAATAAGACTGAAAACAGTCGTCCAGGGATGGAATGCTCGAACGGGAACGCCACCAGCTGATCCAGAAGCTTGTCGACGAACGCTCGATCATCAGCGTCGGCGATCTGGTCGAATTGCTGGGTGCGTCCGAGGCGACCGTCCGCCGCGACATCAACGCCATGGCCGAGCGCGGCGAGATCAAGCGGGTGCGCGGCGGGGCAGAGGCGCTGCAACCGCGCCACCGTTCTCATTTGTCGGGCGTGCCGTTTGAACTCAGCCGCGATATCTGCGTGCCGCAGAAGCGCGCCATTGCTCGTGCGGCGGCCACGATGGTCAAACCCGGCGAGAGCATCATCATCAACGGCGGCACGACCACCTGGCGCCTGGTCGAGTTTCTGCGGTCCGCCGATCTCGACATCTTGACCAATTCCTTCCCGATCGCCGCTGAACTGCTGGCGACTGGGAACAACCGCATCACCTTGCCGGGCGGTACCATCTACCGCGAACAGAATACGGTGCTGAGCCCGTATCCGAGCGGTGTGGTATCGCATTTCTGGGCCAGCACGATGTTCACGGGCTGCTACGGCCTCAATGGATTCGGGATGATGGAGACCGATCCGCAATATGTGCAGAGCGGCATCCGCCTGTTGGAACGCGCCGAAAAACTGGTGGTGATGGCCGACAGCCGCAAGCTGCGCCAACGCTCGCCGATGATCGTCGCCCGGATCGACCGGGTCTCGACCTTGATCACGGATTCGGGCGCAACCAACGAAGAGCTTGATCCACTGCGCCGTGCTGGCGTGGACGTGATGGTGGCCGAAGTGACGGAGGCCGATCAGCTCGCCGCCGTGGCGTAGACGGAATGTGGGTTGGACGACCGGCGGCATAAGCCGGCGTCCTTGGGGAGGAAGGGTTGGAAACCGGTATTGCGCTGGCATTGCCGCTCGGCTGCTGCCCGCTTCGTGTGCGCGAAGCGCATGAGGGCGCGCGCTGATGACCGCTCCTATCCTCGAACTCGACCAGATCGAAAAATCGTTCCCCGGTGTCCGGGCACTGAAGGGCGTCAGCTTCGATGTGCGCCCTGCCGAAGTGCATGCGCTGCTGGGCGAGAACGGGGCGGGGAAGTCGAGTCTGATCAAGGTCGTGTCGGGCGTATATCAGCCCGACACCGGCACGATGAAGATCGACGGCAATTCCGTGCGGTTCGCCAATCCCATCGAGGCGCAGCGCGCCGGCATCGCGACGATCTATCAGGAACTGCTGTTGTTCCCCGAACTGACGGTGGCCGAGAACATCTTCATGGGCCACGCGCCACGCCGATCCTTCGGCGGCATCGACTGGCGCAAGATGCAGAACCAGGCCCGCGAGTTGCTGGCCTCGCTCGACATTCACGATCTCGACGTGACCCGCATCATCGGCACGCTCTCGGTCGGCAACCGCCAGCGGGTCGAGATCGCCAAAGCGTTGTCGCACAACGCCCGCATTCTGATCATGGACGAGCCGACGGCCGCGCTGACCGAGCGCGACGTGGAGCGGTTGTTTGCCATCGTCCGGTTGCTGCGCCAAAGGGGTGTCGGCATCGTCTATATCAGCCACCGGATGGAAGAGATCTTCATCCTCTCCGACCGCGTCACGGTTCTGCGCGACGGCGAGAAGATCAAGACGATGAATACCGCTGACACCAACCGCGACGAACTGGTGCAGGCGATGGTCGGCCGCCGCCTCGACGCGCTGTTTCCGAAGCTTCCGGCCAAGATCGGCGCACCGATCTTGGAAGCGCGCAACCTGGTGCGCAAGCCGCAGACTCGCGACATTAGCCTGACCCTGCGCGCTGGCGAGATTCTCGGCCTGGCCGGTCTAGTCGGCTCGGGCCGGACCGAACTCGCCCAGGTGCTGTTCGGTATCACTCCCGCTGAATCGGGCGAGATCAAGATTAGCGGCAAGGCCGAGGCAATCGACAGTCCGATCGCTGCCAAGAAACTCGGTATCGCCTATGTGCCCGAGGACCGCGGCCTGCAGGGCCTCGTGCGGCCGATGAAAATCCGCGAGAACGTGTCGATGGCCGTGTTGAAGGATATGGCCAAAGGCTGGTTCCTCGACCGCGGCGGCGAAGTCGACCTGGCGCAGAAGAGCATGAAGCGCTTCGACATCCGTGCCAGCGGCATGGAGCAGGTGGTCAACAAGCTCTCGGGCGGCAACCAACAGAAAGTCGTGCTCAGCAAATGGCTGGCCGCCGGGCCGAAGGTGCTGATCCTCGACGAGCCGACGCGCGGCATCGATGTCGGTGCCAAAGCCGAGATCCATCGCCTGATGAGCGAGCTGGCGCAGCAGGGCATGGCGATCCTTCTGATCTCGTCGGAATTGCCCGAGATCATGGGCATGAGCGACCGCATCCTGGTCATGCGCGAAGGACGGATCGCCGCCGAATTCCAGCGCGCCCAGGCGACCCAGGAAGCCATCGCCACCGCGATGATGGGTGGTGCGATCGCCGCGCCGGAGGCTGCACAGTGACCGCCGCTGCGACCACCATGGGCTCAGGCGCCCGCGCCGGCTTCAACTGGCGCCGCACATTGAGTTCGCAGGAAGCGATCCTAGTGATCGCGCTGATCGGCCTGTTCATCGTGGTCGGCGCGATCAACCCGCGCTACCTGGCCCAGCGCAACGTGCTCGATATCCTGCTCGGCAATTCCTACATCGCCATCGCCGCCATCGGCATGTCGATGCTGATCGTGTCCGGCAATATCGACATCTCGATCGGGTCGGTGATCGGCGTGCTCGGCACAATCAGTGGCACCATGGCCAAGGCCGGCTATCCCGTCTTCATCACTTGGCTCGCGCCACTGGTGCTGGGCGTGATGATCTTCAGTTTCATGGGCGCGATCACCGCTTATCTGCGCATCCCGTCGATCGTGGTCACGCTGGGCATGCTCTCGATCCTCAAAGGCGGGTTGATCAGCGTCACCAACGGCACCTGGATCTCCGATCTGCCGGAGAACTATCACCTCTCGAATGTCGAGTTGTGGGACACGATTCCATTGCCGGTGGTGCTGATGATTGTCTTCAGTCTGATCGCCGCTTACTGGATGCGTTATTCAGGAGCAGGGCGAACGCTCTATGCCGTTGGCGGCAATGCCGAGGCCGCCCGCCTTTCGGGCATTTCCCAGTCACGCACGACCATGATGGCCTTCGCGATCCATGGCCTGTTCGCCGGCATGGCGGCGGTCCTGTGGGCGACCCAGTTCCGCGTCATCCAATCGACCACGCCGCCCAACCTCGAATTGACGGTGATCACGGCCTCGGTCGTGGGCGGCGTCAGTATCCTGGGCGGCACCGGTACGGTGATCGGTTCGACTCTGGCGGCGGTATTGATCGCCGCCATCGGTTCATCGCTGATCTTCGTCGATATCTCGCCTTTCTGGCTGCGCGCGGTGCAGGGCACGCTGATCCTGATCACGGTCCTGGCCGACCTGGCACGCCGCCGTCGTGAAGCGAGACGATAGAAATGGCCGGCCCGATCACCAAAGCCTTTACCGGCGACTCGATGAAAGCGGCCCTGCTGCGGCAAGAAGGCGTTTTGATCGCCATGCTGGTCATAGCGCTGGTCGCCCTCGCGTCGCAGACCAAGGAATTTCTCACCACCGACAACCTTCTCAACCAAGGCCGTCTGATGACCGAGGTCGGGCTGATGGCCCTGCCGATGACCCTGGTCATGGTTACCGGCGGCATCGATCTCTCGGTCGGGTCGATCCTCGGCCTCTGCGCCATCATGACCGGCTACGCTTGGCACGATATTGGCCTGCCTTTGTGGTCGACGGTCATCGTGGCGCTTCTGGTCGGCACCTTGGCCGGTTTCGCCAACGGCTACGTGATCACGCGGACCAAGATGCCGCCTTTGATCATGACCATCGGCACGCTCGCACTTTACCGTGGTCTGGCCGAGGGGATCAGCAAAGCCCATTCGGTGCGCGGCTATCCCGAGTGGTTCTTCGTCCTGGGGCAGGGCGAGGTGCTGGGCGTGCCGACCCAGCTTTGGATCCTATTGATCGCGCTGATCGTCACCTGGGTGATCCTGGCACGCACCACTTTCGGCCGCGCGCTCTATGCGATCGGCCACAATGAGACGGCGGCGCGCTTCTCGGGCATTCCGGTCGATCGCATCAAGATCATCGTCTACAGCTTTTCTGGTTTCATGGCGGGACTGGCCGGCTACGTGTTCGTGTCGCGTGTCAGCACCACGCGCTCGTATATGGGCATCGGCCTCGAGCTCGACGTGATCGCCGCTGTCGTGCTCGGCGGCTCCAGCATCTTCGGCGGCATCGGCACCATCGGGGGCACGGCTCTGGGCCTGGTGCTGATACAATTGTTGAAGGACGGACTGGCCCTGACGGGCGTCAAAGGCGACGCTACGATCATGGTGATCGGCACGGTGCTGATCCTGTCGGTCCTGTTCACGAACTTCGCGCAGCGGCGCCAGGGAGGCGAGCGCTGAGTCGAGGGGTTGCCCGGGGGCGGGCAGCTCGTAAACGTCCAACGAGGAAAAAGGGAGGACGAGAATGTTTAAAACAATGACGGCAGTTTCGGCACTCTTGGGTGCCATGCTTTACATCGGCACCGCCAATGCGGCGGACAAACGGTGGGACGGCGCGGACGAATTGCCGACCAGCCCGCTGGCCTGCGATGCCGGCGGCGGGGGAGCGGCGGAAGCAGCCAAGCCGTATGACGGCGGCAAGCCGACGAATGCGCCCGATCTCAAGGGCAAGGAAATCACCATCGTCGATGTGCCGAAGCTGATCGGCATCGGCTATTTCAATGCCACCACCAAGGGCATCCAGGACGCGGCCAAGGAACTCGGCAACGTCAAGGCCAGCACCGACGGCCCGACGGAAGCCAAGATCGATGAGCAGATCAAGTTCATCGACAACTACATCACCAAGGGCGTGAACGGCATTCTGTTCGCCGCCAACGACCCGGTCGCCATCGCGCCCGTGCTGAAGAAGGCCCTGTCGAAGGGCATCCATGTGGTCGGCTATGACGCCAACTCGCAGCCCGACGCCCGCGAATGGTTCGTCAACCAGGCCCAGTTCAACGGCATCGCCAAGGCGATGATCGACAGCCTGGCCAAGGAGAAGGGCGAGGAAGCCTCGTTCGGCATCGTCACCAGCACCTTCACCACGCCCAACCAGGCGCGGTGGATTGCCGAGATGAGCGCCTATCAGGCGAAGTGCCATCCGAAGATGAAGTGGCTCGAGACCGTCGAAGCGCAGGAAGACAACAACCTGTCCTTCAACCAGGCGACGACGCTGCTCAACAAGTACGGCGACAAGCTGCAGGGCCTGTTCGGCATGACCTCGGTTGCGACCCCGGCTTCGGCCGAAGCCGTGACCAAGGCCAAGCTGTGCGGCAAGGTGGCCGTGGTCGGCCTCGCCACGCCGAATGCGATGAAGCCCTATGTCGCATCGGGTTGCGTCAAGTCGGTGGTGCTGTGGAACCCGATCGATCTGGGCTACGCAGCGGCCGAAGTCATGCGCGACGTGGTCGACGGCAAGCTGAAGCCGGGCGACACCGAAGCCGATGCCGGCAAGCTGGGCAAGCTGAAGGTCGTCAACGGCAGCGAAATCCTGCTGGGCGCCCCCTTCATCTACAGCAAGGACAACATCGACAAGTTCGACTTCTAATCGGGTTGGACTTTTGATCGGCGCGCCCCAACGCGTTCGGTCGGGCGGCCCCTTCCTTCGGGGAGGGGCCGTTTTCTTTGCGCAAAAGGGGAGGAGCCGGAAATGGAACGCATCGGCTTCACGATGAAACTGTTCCCGGGCAAGACCGAGGAATACAAGCGGCGCCACGACGCCATCTGGCCCGAGCTTGCAGCGCTCTTGCGCGACGCGGGCATCAGCGACTATGGAATCTATCTCGACCCGGCGACCAACACGCTGTTCGCGACCTTGAATCGTATTCCGGATCATCGCATGGACGATCTGCCCAGGCATCCGATCATGCTCAAGTGGTGGGGCTACATGAAGGACATCATGGCCAGCAACCCCGACGGCTCACCGGTTGTCGAACCGCTGACGCCCATGTTCCATATGGATTGAGGATGGACCGGGATCTGTTTGCCGTCGTCGATGTCGGCAAGACCAACGCCAAGCTGGTTGTCGCCGATCTGAAGGACGGGCATGTCATCTGGACGGCCGAGCACCGCAACCGCATCGTGCCCGGCCCGCCCTATAAGCAGCTCGATATCGCCTCGATCCAGGCTTGGCTGGTCGAGCAGATGGCCAAAGCGCCGGAGAAGGCGCAGATCGGCACGATCGTGCCCGTCGCCCATGGCTGCGGTGCTGTGCCGCTCGATGCCGCCGACCAGCCGCTGCCCGCCTGCGATTATGAAGACCCGGACGTCGAGTCGATCAAGGCCGACTATGAGCGCGAACAGGATCCGTTCGCCGTGACGCTCACGCCCGATCTGCCGCTCGGGCTCAACCTCGGCCGGCAAGTCTATTACGTCGAGGCGAAGCTGCCCGACCTGTTCAGGCGCTTCGAGACGATCCTGCCGCTGCCACAATATTGGGCCTGGGTTCTGTCGGGCGTCAAATCATCCGAGGTCACGTCGCTGGGCGCTCATTCGGGCCTCTGGCGGCCGAAGGAGGGACGCTTCTCCGATCTCGCCCGTCGCCATGGCTGGGACAAACGCTTCCCGGCGCGGCGCGAAGCGGGCGAGGTGCTGGGCACGCTGCGGGCCGACCTGGCTGCGCGCACAGGCTGGCCGGCCGAAACGAAGGTACTGTGCGGTATCCACGACTCGAACTGTTCCTATCTCAACCACATGCTGGCCCGGCCGGTGGATGCTGACTTTGCCGTGGTCTCAACGGGGACCTGGGTGATTATTCTGGCGAGCGGCGTCGATCCCAGCCGCCTCGATCCGGGCCGCGATATGCTCGGCAATGTGGATGCCTTCGGCAAACCGGTCGCCACCGCACGTTTCATGGGCGGCCGCGAATACGGGATACTGGCCGGCGAGGATGCGCCGAAACCCGACGCCGCCGCGCTCGGGTGCGTGGTCGCGAAAGGTGCGATGGCGCTACCTAACTTCACCACCGGCGGCGGGCCATTCATGGGCCACGCGGGCGCGTTGGTTGGCGCAGACGGACTAGACCCGGTTGAGAAGGCGGCACTGGCTACGGCCTATATCGCGCTGATGACCGATGTGATGCTCGATCTCCTCGGCACCAAGGGCGAGATCATCGTCGAGGGCTCGTTCTCGACCAATCCGCTCTTCGCGCCGATCCTGGCAACCCTACGGCCCAGCCAACGCATCTCGGTCAGCGACGACCGCGCCGGCACCGTGGGCGGTGCGAGGCTGCTGGCGCTGGGGTTGAAGACATCGGAGGCGCGGACAAGCGCGGTTGCGCCGCTCGCGGGGATCGACCTCGCGGCCTATCGCACGCTGTGGCGGCAGCGCGTCGACACGAACCGTTAGCCGATTTGGCGGATGGGGTGAGATTCGAACTCACGGTGAGCTTGCACCCACGCCGGTTTTCAAGACCGGTGCCTTAAACCGCTCGGCCACCCATCCGTCGGGGCGCACTAAAGCAAAGTGGGGCAGGCGAGGGAAGAGGCGATTGGGCCAGCCCGATAAACTGTCACCAAACAAGCTGATTTCAAGCGTTCATCGAGTGAACAGTTGACGTTCATGGTGTGAACGTGGTAGACGGGCACCGCATAAGAACCTGATCAGGCGGCAGATTTGCCCCAGCGCGACGACGCCAAGGATATCTCGACCAGCGTGATGCTGGGCGTGTTGAGCTCGATCGAGCGCGACAGCGGCGTGACCCAACGCCATCTGGCGCAGGAACTCGGCATCGCCGTCGGTCTGACCAACGCCTACATCAAGCGCTGCGCTAAGAAGGGGTTCATCAAGATCCGGCAGGTCCCGCTTAACCGCTACGCCTACTATCTGACGCCACGCGGCTTTGCCGAGAAAAGCCGCCTGACCGCGGAATATCTTACGTCTTCCTTCGATTTCTTCCGCCGCGCGCGCCTCGATGCGGTGACCCTGCTGTCGTCCTGCCATGCGCGGGGATGGAAC
>CAZNZI010000781.1:0-5107 GCA_964577475.1 uncultured Rhodospirillaceae bacterium | reverse complement strand
CGGGGGAAAACGATGCTGCGTATGTGCTTGATCGGTAGTGCCGCCGCGATGCTGATCACCACAGGCTGCGTCGCGGCGCAGCCGAATGTCGCGACAATGCAGCCGGCCAATCTGACCTCCGGACTGACGACGATGAATATGAATATGCAGTATCGCGAAACGGTTCAGCCGGGGACCGATGTCAATCAGGCCCGCGCCAAGATTTTTGCCGACGCGACGAAAGATTGCGAAGTCATCGCAAAAGCCGTGGGACGCAAATGCGTCATCAACAACATCAATTTCAACAACGGCTTTTTCAACAACAATCAGACGCAGAACGCGCAGATCAGCGCGAACGTCAATGCGATGTTGGTGAACGAAATGGGCGCTCAATAACGCCCCTGTTCGGACGGCGAAGGACTACGCGGCCAGGTTTCCGAATGCGTAAGCCGAGACCTGCACGGCCATCACATGGTCGGTGAAGATGCGCTGGCCCGCGTCCCGGCCCGCCGCACCCGCCGCCACCATCAGTGGGATCAGATGCTCTTCGCGCGGATGGACGCTGCGCGCTGCCGGCGCCTCGGTCCAATGCGCCAGTTTCTCGTTGCGCTTCTCGGCCGATTGGTCCGTCGCCGCCGCCGTCAGCCACCGATCGAAGACTTCCGAATCGGCGGTGCCGCGGCCGAATCCGCGCATGTTGTGATAGCTCATCCCGCTGCCGACGATCAGCACGCCTTCCTTGCGCAGCGGTTCGAGCGCCTGCCCCGCCTTGATGTGCTCGGCGGGGTCGAGCCCGGCTTTCAGCGAGAGCTGCACCACCGGGATGTTGGCGTCGGGATAGATCAGCAGGAACGGCACGAAGACGCCGTGATCGAAACCACGCTCGGCATCGGCGCCGGTCTGAAAGCCCGCACCCTCCAGCAGGCCGCGGATGCGCTGCGCCAGTTCCGGCGCCCCCGGCGCGGCATAGTTCAGTTTGTAGGTGTGCTCGGGGAAACCGTAATAGTCGAACAGCATCGGCGGCGCCTTGCTGGTGGTGACGCTGAATTCGCGCTCCTCC
This sequence comes from uncultured Rhodospirillaceae bacterium, assembly GCA_964577475.1. Lineage (GTDB taxonomy): Bacteria > Pseudomonadota > Alphaproteobacteria > Rhodospirillales > Magnetospirillaceae > JASHSH01. The sequence goes on along the minus strand of CAZNZI010000781.1, from coordinate 4,068 downwards.
CAATGGGCCGACACGACCACGATCGCCTTCGGCACGGCGCCGACGCCGTTCTTCATCTGGCGCAGCCATGCGGCCATCTTGTCCCAGGTGTCCTTGGGACCCATGGTCCAGTCCATGAAGAAGCAGGGTCCGCCGCCATGGGGAATGTAGTAGGTCGGCAGCGGTTTCGAATTGGCAGCATCGGCCATCGGCAGGAGTCCTTATACGTTCGGTGCGGCCCGTGCCGTCATCCCCACCCCATCATATGGGCGTGCGCATCCTCTCTCCGCAAGTCCCCGAAAATGCGAATCGCTTTCATCACCCGGTCCTTGCCTTAGAGCACGAATCGCGACACCTTGCGCGTCGGGGACTGCCTTTACCGGAGACCTACGCGAATGACGCTCTCGCGCCTTTTGCTTGCCGCCGCCGTTCTCTCGTCCGTCTACGCCACCTCGGCTTGCGCGCTCGATATCGGCGGCGTGCTGACCGCACCCAAGACGCTGATCGATCGCGCCATCGAAGCGCGCTCGACCGAAGATATCGCGAAGGACAATGAGATCGTCCTCAAGGTCAACGCGATCATGGCCAAGCAGACCACCATCAAGGCCTCGACCGAGATCTACGAACAGCGCCTGCTGGTCACCGGAATCTTCAACGACAAGCCGACTTACGACGCCTTCGAGCGCGACGTGCGCGCGGTGAAGGGTGTGAAGCAGCTCTATTGGCATGTGAAGTATATGAGCGACGCCGATCAGAAGGCGACCCATCTGCTCGACTGGCCGCAGGTCACCGTGATCGGCACCAAGGCCCAGGCCCGGCTGGTCGGCACGCCCGGGATCGCGGATGTCAATTTCCGCACCGCCGCCGATGCCACCGGCACCGTCTTTCTGCTCGGCCGCGCCCGCTCGCAGGAGGAGGCCAACAAAGCCGTCGCCCGTGCCAAGGACGGCGACGGGGTGAAGAAGGTGGTGAACTATGTCGAAGTCAGACCTTAGGCCGGCGGCCGGTCAGCTATCGCGAGCCGAGTAGCGACCACACGCAACGCTTCAACGCTGCTGGCGGCCGTCGTGTGGTAGGCGCTCACCAGTTCTATATTTTCAGCCAGCGAAGTGGGTGTTTCCACACAGCATTGCCAGGCGATCAATCCGTCGCGTTTCGTATAGAGCGCTGTGGTCGGTACGGGCGCGGGCTGCGATAGGGCCGCAAAGTCACGCGACAGCGTAGGGTCGAGGAAAGGCCGCAATGCGTATAATAGTGGTGCGGCGCGGTTGGCAATCGGGTGCTGGATTGGCGCACAAACCAGGATCAGCCGCCGTACGCGATCGGGATGCTTTTTCGCCAGCTCCCGTGCCATCAGCCCGCCGAGACTCTTGCCGACAAGGCTGACACGCCGTCCGCTTCGGTCGCTGAGGACCAGCAGGCGGCGGCTCAATTCGGTCATCATCCGGCGCGTCGGCCCGATGTTGAAGCCGAGGTCCCAGCCGCGCGCGTCATAACCGAGCGCCGTATAGAAGCGCCGCGTCGGCGCGGTGATCAGATCGGGGCAGGCCATGCCGGGCAGAAACAGAACGGTGTGCCCGTCGCCGCGCGGCAGGTCGGCATCGGGTATCGGTGTCCGCCAGTGCAACGGATGCAGCAGATCGGCAAAATCCCGCACCGACCGGTAGAGTGATGGCGGACGAGGGGGCGGAGAAGCCATGGGCCGGAGCGGCCTAATCCTTGTCCCACACCGGTGCCACCCCCGGCCAGTTGATGATGCGGCCTTTGGCGCTGCCGATTTTGTCGATGGCGGCGCGGTCGGCGGGGGAGAGCGCGAAGTCGAAAATCGCGAAGTTCTCTTCGAGATGGGCGCGGCTCGAGGCCTTCGGGATGGCGGCCACGATCTCCTGTTCGATCAGCCAGCGCAGCGCGATCTGGGTGGGTGTCTTCCTGAGGCGTTTGCCGATCGCGATCAGGGTCGCGTCCTGCGCCACATCGCCATGGGCCACTGGGCAATAGGCGGTCACCATCATCTTGTGTTGGCGCGCCTTGGCCAACACCGCGCGCTGGGACAGGAAGACGTGATACTCGACCTGGTTGCAGACGATTTCCTTGCCCTTCAGCGCGACCGCCTCGTCCATCAGCTTGGTGTTGAAGTTGCTGACCCCGATATGGCGGACCTTGCCGGCGGCCTTGAGGGCCATCATCGCGTCGAGAGTCTCGGCGATCGGTGTGCCCTTCACCGGCCAATGAATCAGCAACAGGTCGACATAGTCGGTGCCGAGCTTTCTCAGGCTCTGTTCGGCCGACCCCTTCACGTCCGCGGCGGCATGGTTACCGTTGTCGATCTTGGTGGTGATGAAAAGCTGGCCGCGGTCGACGCCGCTGGCCTTGATCGCAGCCCCCACATCGGCCTCGTTGCCATACATCTGGGCGGTGTCGATATGGCGGTAACCGACCCCGATGGCGGTCGTGATCGCCTTCTGGGCGGTTGCCCCCGACATCGGATAGGTCCCCAGGCCAAGGGCGGGAACCTTGGTTCCAGTCAACGAAATGAAGTGCATAGCGGACGCATATCCCCCTGTTTTTTGGGCCTTTGAGCCACAACCCTTGCAAATTGACCGTTCCCACCCATTATATACGCCGTCGACTCTGTTGGGTTCGGCCTACACTCCTGCGCTTTGAAATCCGCCGGACCCGTATTTGCCCCAACCCCTTGAGTTGAACCTATGGGCCTATGGCGCATGGGAAATTTTGCGTTTTTGTTTGGAGAAGTACGATGGCTACAGGCACTGTTAAGTGGTTCAACGGTCAAAAGGGTTACGGCTTTCTGCAGCCGGAAGACGGCTCGAAGGACGTGTTCGTCCACATTTCCGCCGTTGAGCGCGCCGGTCTGAACGGCCTGCGCGAAGGCCAGAAGCTGAGCTATGAGCTCGAGCGCGGCCAGCAGGGCAAGGTCTCTGCGATCAATCTGAAGGAAGTCTGAGCGGTTCGCTCAACCATCATTTTACACGGAGACGCGCTTGCCGAAGGAAGACCTGATCGAGTTCGAAGGAACCGTGATCGAAATGCTGCCCGACTCGCGCTTCAAGGTGCGGTTGGACAACGGCCACGAGACCTTGGCCTACACATCGGGGCGGATGAAGAAGAACCGCATCCGCATTCTCGAAGGCGATCGCGTCACCGTGGAAATGACGCCCTACGATCTTACCAAGGGGCGTATCAACTTCCGTCACAAGGACGACAACTCGGCACCTGTATCGGGCCCCGCCCGCCCGCAGTTCCGCCGCCGTTGACCGTCTGACGTTTTCCGGCCTCGTGCCGGTTCGGGAAAGGCGCCCTGGTCTCAGGGCGCCTTTTTTGCGGCCAGAATCACCTGTGCGTCGACCACGAGGAATGCGGTCGACTCGCCCGCGGTGGCGGCGGGCGCCGCCTCCGCCATCTGGGCTTTTGCCATCATCCGCATCGGCATCGGCGGGTGGAAATCCTGCGTCGTGACGTTGCCGACATCGAGCGATTTGTAGCGCAGGATCGTCATCGTCATGCCCGCCGCCACGCGCTCGGCCCGTGCGCGCATCGCGGCCAGGGCCTCGGTGGTGAGTTCGTCCTGCGCCGCGCGCAGGGTCTCGGGCGCCACATCGAAGTTGAGCGATTCGATCACCAGACCGGCCCCTTGCAGCGTGCCGATCAGGGCGAGCGTGGGCGAGAAGTCCTTGCTGGTCAGGATCATCGTCTGGCTCGCCACCCATTTGTCGGGGGCGGTGCTGTTCTGGGCCGGCGGTGGCTGGCGATAGACCTGATAGCTGCCGCTTTCCACCTTCACGGCCGTTACCGCCTTGGCCTGGGCCAGGGCGTCCTGCATGCGGCGGTTGATCGTGTCCTGTACTTTGGCCGGGTCGAGGCCCTCCGCGTCGGCGCGCAGCGTCGCGGTCAGCCGGTCGCGCGGCATCTGCCGTTCGGCACGTTCGGTCAGGTGGACCACGGTTCCGGCCGTTTCCGGAATGACCGTGTCGTCGCGGGCAGTGTCGACCGCCCATGACGGCTGGGGCAGCGCAAGAACGGAGAGGGCGAGGAACGGCACGGCGTACGGGCCCGCCTCGCGCAGCCGCT
>CAZNZI010000780.1:0-3568 GCA_964577475.1 uncultured Rhodospirillaceae bacterium | reverse complement strand
CGTCTTCTGGTCCGAGGGGCGGATCAAGGTGATGCCCTATGCGGACTCTCCGGTTGCCGGTGCGGCCGCCGACGGATCCGCACTCTCCTATACGCCGGACATGACGCCGGTGATGACGATCGACGACTCCCTTCTTCTGCCCGGTGGGGGCGACGAGGGGCCACTGAAGGTCACGATCGCCGATCAGAGCGATCTCTACAATCAGGTGACGATCGAATATTGCGAGCGCTCGAACGATTACAACAAGCTGCCGGCGTTGTCCCAGAACGACGCGCATATTTCGGAATTCGGATTGCGGCCCGGGCCCAGCCTGGAAGGCAAGTTCATCACCAGCGGCACCGTCGCCCATCTGATCGCCGATCTGACTCTGGCGCGGCAGCTCGGTGTTCAGGCCACCTACGAATGGCGGATGCGCAGCCCGGGTGAATTGCTGGAGCCCTTCGATATCGTCGCCCTCAACGATCCGGACCAGGGCATCGTCGATTATCCCGTCCGCGTACTGGAAGTCGAAGAGGAAGACGACTCGGTCTTCCATATCACGGCGGAGGATATCCCCGGGCTGATCGGCGCCATGGCAACACGGACCGTTGCCGTGAATGCCGGTTTCGTGAATCGCGGCAATGTCGATCCCGGAAACATCAATGCGCCGGTTATTTTCGAGCCGCGTGGCGGGTTGCTGACCGCCGGGACCAATATGGAAGTCTGGATCGCGCTGTCGGGCGCCTCCGAGGACTGGGGTGGCGCCGAGATCTGGGTATCGACCGACAATGCCACCTTCGCACAACTTCCCACGCGGGTTACGGGAAAGATGCGCGTGGGCACGCTGATGGGCGGTATCGAAAGCGTACCGCCCGCCATCAACGGACCGACGATCGATAACGCAAGCCAGCTCTACGTCGACATATCGGAATCGAACGGCCAATTGCTATCGACCGATCAGGCCGGGCTGCTGGCGTTCAATACGTTGTGTTACGTCGATGGCGAGTTCCTGGCTTATCAGACGGCGACGCTGTTCCGCGATGACGGCCAGTATGCACTCACCGGCCTTTTACGCGGCGCCTATGGGTCGCCGATCACGATACATACGCCCGGCGCACCGTTTGCGCGGCTCGACAGCAATGCGGTGCGTTATGCATTCACCGCCGATCGCATCGGCCAGACGGTGTATTTCAAATTCCCATCCTTCAACACGTTGGGCGGTGGACAGCAGACGCTCGACGACGTCGAGTCGTTCGCTTACACGCTACGCGGTATCGCTCTCACAGACCCGTTGCCCGAGATCACAGGCCTGGCTAGCGCTTATGTGTCAGGCGTTTCGCGGCTGAACTGGAATCCCCTCATCGACTTGCGTGGACGCGCAATCGACTATGAGATTCGTCTCGGCACCGACCCGGCTTCGGCGATGATCGTCGCACGGACGCCACTGACTGAATCACCGATCATCGGTGACGGTACGTATTGGGTGGCCGCTCATTTCTCGGTGCCCCACGGCAACGAAGTCTATTCGACGAATTGGACGTCGCTGACCGTCAGCAACGCCGCCTTGGTCAGCAATGTGATCGCCACCTACCAGGCGGCGGTGGATGGCTGGTCGGGTACCAAAGTCAGTACGGTACAAGTCGGCAGCAACTTGTCGCTCGCCGCGGCCGGCGACATTTTGTCGGCCGACGACGTGCTCGCGGTTGCCGACATACGTTATTTTGGCGGTGTGGTCGCGTCCGGGAGCTATCAGATTCCGCCAAGCGCGCGCGTCACGCTGACCGCGCCGGCGACCTGCACAGTGATCGTCAAACTCGGCGCCATCGTCGGTTACGATATCAACGCCATCGATATCCTGACCATTTCGGACCTTCTCGCGTTGGCCGATACGATCGGCGCCGACCTCGGCACCAAGGTATCGATCGTGCCTCAGATCAATACAAGCCAAGACGGCGTCGGTTGGGACGGTTGGCGGAATTGGGTTCTGGGCAGCTATACCGGAAAGGTTTTCGACGCGCGAATTCTGCTGGCGACCGCCGACCGCACCGTCGCTGCTCTTTTGTCCGACTTCGTGTTCAAGGTCGATGTTCCGGACCGTATCGACAGCGGCGTCGCCGAAACCGCGCCCTCTGCCGGGAAGGCAATCACTTTTGCCGCTCCCTTCAATGGTGGGCCCGGGGGATCGGCCGTTCCAAAAGTACTGATCGCGATCCATGGCGGTGCTTCGGGGGACAGCTATGCCATCACCAGCCGCTCGGCGAGCGGCTTCACAATTCAATTTTTCAACGGCGGCTCCGCCGTCTCTCGCACCTTCGACTGGGAGGCACAGGGATATTGATCATGCGCAAATATTTTCTTCTCAATGCTCGCAATTCCGCGACCGCGATTCTGATCGCTGCTGGCTTGGCAGTACCGGCGCTTGCCAATCAGAGTGGTCTGCAGATTCCGACGACGGGACCATTGCCCGGACTGACTTTGGTCAACGACACCAACGCGGCGCTGCAGACACTTGTCACCTTGCAATCCGGTGGTTCCGCACCGACGGCGGCCGGCTTAGGCTTGCCCGATCTCAAAGGCGTGCTTTGGCACGATACCAATAGCAACCAGATCAAGATCCGCAATCAGGCCGACAGTGCCTGGATAGCGATCTTGACGGTCGACGAAACCAGCAACTTCGCCACACCGGTTTTGTCCGTTTCGGCCAGCGCTTCCAACCAGACCGTTGGCGCCGCCAATCATCCGGCAGCGTTCGTCAGCCTGGCTGCCGCGAGCTACACGCTCAATCAGACGACGACACTGCCTGCGGGCGCTGCATTTTCGATCTTCGCGCAAGCGGGCAATGTCACGATCTCGATCAATGGCTCGGACAAGATCAATGGCGGCAGCTCCGGCGCCGGCATGACGATCCCGACGGGCTACGTCTCCCATTTCAAAACCGACGGCGCCAGCAATTGGTGGGTGACCACGGAGCCAGCCTCGGTCTCCTCGGCCACAATCGCATCGGCGAGCACGACGGATATCTGCGCAGTAGGTGCATCGGCCGTCAAAATCGGCGGGACCAGTACGATCACGTCGTTTGGATCAACTTGCCAAGCTGGACAGGTTGTCTTCGCAACCTTCTCTAGTACATTACAGCTTATCAACAATGCGACGAGCCTGGTCCTCAATCGAGGTGGTGGGAATTACACAACTTCTGGCGGTGATCGAGCGATCATCAAGGCGCTGGGGTCGTCTAATTACGAAGTAACGATCGAACCCGAATCGGGTGTCGCGCTGCTCAATCTACCTCAATCTTTCACCGCTGGGATCGCTGGAGGACAAAATAGTCCGACGATCAGCGTCTCTACTTTCACGCCAGATCTGGATGCCGCACAGTCTTTCGAGATCGATTTGGTGCATTCAAGCTGCCCCTGCACGATAGCGAATCCGAGCCATCAATCCACTCATCTCGGCCAAATGGGTATTCTCAAGATCAAGCAGAGTTCGACAGGCGGAGAAATGGTGAATTGGGGCTCAAGCTATATTTTCGCCGCGGGTGTTGCGCCAATCCTGACGAATACCGCAGGTGCCGAGGACTACTTTGGCTACT
>CAZNZI010000779.1:0-7320 GCA_964577475.1 uncultured Rhodospirillaceae bacterium | reverse complement strand
AGCCCGCGACCTCGGAGCCGAATTCCTTCGCCACCTTGGCCAGCCGGTGCATCTTGTCGATGTTGAACAGCACATCGTAGATCCAGAAGCTGCGGCAGCCATGGACGTTGAGCTGGCGCATCCAGGCGTCCATCAGCGAGTCGGGCGTGACGCCGAAGGTGACCGAGGCGTTCGAGCGCATGCCGCCGCGGATGCGCGTGCGCGGCATGGAAGCCACCAGCAGGTCGAGCCCTTCCCACGGATTCTCGCGGCAGGTGCGGATCATCACCTCGAACAGCGAGGAGCCGGCCAGATCGATCACGCGGAACCCGGTGCGGTCGATGATCGGCGAGACCGGCAGCGCCATCCCCGCCTGCATGCGCATGCCCCACAGGCTTTGCTGCCCGTCGCGCATGGTTTCGTCGAGGAATTCGATATGAGCCATGTCAGGCTTCCTTTCGCTTGGCGATGCCGGGCAGGAGTTTCGTCTCCAGCCAGCGCGTATCGATCTGGTTGTCGATGAAATCGGGGTGCGACACGATGGTGCGCAAGAGGCCGATATTGGTGGCGATGCCGCCGACCTGGAATTGGTCGAGCGCCTGACCCATCAGTTTTACCGCCGCCGGGCGGTCGGCGGCGTGCACGATCAGCTTGGCGATCATACTGTCGTAGAAGGGCGGAATCATCGCACCCTCCTCCATCGCGGTGTCGAGGCGGATGCCTGCACCCGCGGGCGGCACCCAGCGCGTGATGCGTCCGGGCGAGGGCGCGAAGTTGCGGTCGGGGTCTTCGGCGATAATGCGCACCTCGATCGAATGGCCTTGGGTCGCGATGTCGCTTTGCTTGAGCGCGAGGTTCTCCCCGCCCGCCACGCGCAACTGCATCTGGATGAGATCGGTACCGGTGATCATCTCCGACACGGGATGCTCGACCTGGATGCGGGCGTTCACTTCCATAAAGTGGAACTCCTCGCGATCGACGTCGTAGAGGAATTCGACCGTGCCGGCGTTGCGGTATTTGATCGAAGCGAGCAGATCGGTCGCCGCCTTGTGCAGCCGCGCCCGTGTCTTGTCGGAGAGGATGATGGCCGAGGCTTCCTCGACCATCTTCTGGTAGCGGCGCTGGAGCGAACAGTCGCGCTCGCCAAAGGCGATAACGGTGCCCGCGCCATCGCCCATCACCTGCACTTCCACATGACGGGCGTGTTCGACATAGCGCTCGACATAGAGCGTGCCATCGCCGAAAGCCTCTTTGGCTTCGATCGAAGCGCGCTCGAAGCCGGCGGCCAGGGCTTGCGCATCGCGCGCCACCACCATGCCGCGCCCGCCGCCACCTGCGGATGCTTTCGTGACGACCGGATAGCCGATGCCATCGGCGAACGCGACAGCCTCTTGCGCTGTGTCGATCTTCGCACTTCCCGGCACCATGCCGACACTGGCCGCTTTGGCCAACCGCCGCGCCGCCAGTTTGTCGCCGACCGCGTTGATCGACTCGGCACTCGGCCCGACGAAAGCGATGTTCTCCTGAGCGCAGAGTTCGGCCAGTGACGCACGTTCGGAGAGGAAGCCGTAACCCGGATGCAACCCGTCGCAGCCGGTCGCCACGGCCGCGTGGACGATCAGCGCGGCATTGAGATAGGAGGCGCGTGCGGGGGCAGGCCCGATCACCACGGTGCGGTCGGCCTCGCGCGCGGCCATGCCGTCCTTGTCGGCGGCGGACGCGGCCAGGACGGATTCGATGCCGAGCGCACGGGCCGCGCGCACGATGCGCAGCGCGATCTCCCCGCGATTGGCCACCAGAATCCGGCGCAAGGCCATCGATGCCTCGTCAGGCGGAGGGTTCGATCAGGAAGAGCGGCTGATCGTATTCGACAAGCTGCGAATCCTGGGCCAGTACCTTGCGCACCGTACCCGTCACACCGGCGCGCACCGGCGTGAACAGTTTCATCACCTCGATCAGGCAGATTTCGGTATCGGCGGTGACCTTCTGCCCGATCTCCACATAGGGCGCGGCGCCCGGTTTCGGCGAACGGTAGAACGTGCCGAGGTTCGGCGCGTTGATCGCCGTCCAACCGGCGGGGATGTCGATCGCGGCTTTCGGCGCGGCGGTGGGCGCTGCACCAGGGGCCGAGCGGGCGGGAGCAACCGGCATCGGCGCGGCGGCCTCGCTCGCATGCAACACCGCCGCGACACTCCGCTGCCGATCCGCCGGGTTCTTCGAGAGATAGATCTCGACCCCATCCACCACGACGCGCATCTCGTCCCAGGTCGACTCGTCGAAGGTTCTGACAAGCGCCTCGATGTCTTCTTTCTTGACCTCGCTCATGCGCGTTCCTTTTCCGGGGCAGCTTGTGTGGGTTCGAGCGCCGCGCGGGCGGCGGCCAGCAACGGCGGCAAAACGGGTTGGGCGACGATGAAATCGAGGCCGGCGGCGATTGCCGCGCGCACGCCTTCGTCGGACGCGATGGCGCCGCCCTTCGCGCCCCTGGCCCCCTTCAATCCGGCCACCACGGCATCGATCTGCTCCGGGTCGGCGGCGGCATCGTTGCCATCGAGATCGGCGACAGCGAGGCCTTTGGCTTCGGCCGGGGAGATCACGCGCAGCTTGGCACGCGCCGCCGCCCATGTCGCGAAGGTCACCAGAAGATCGTTACCGGACTCATCGGGAGCCTCGATCGGCAGCGCACCATCGAACACCGTGCCGGACTGACCATCGACGGTGACCGTCTTGCCCGTGAGGGCTGCCAGTGCACCGGCGCCGCAGCCGACCACGCAGGGCAAGCCCAGCGCACGGCCCACGACGGCGGCATGCGACGTGCTGCCGCCCTGTTCCGTGACCACGGCGCGCGAGGCGATCATGCCGTGCAAGTCTTCGGGGCTGGTCGTCGGCCGCGCCAGGACGACGATCTCGCCCGCCTGAACGCGGCGTTCGGCTTCGTCAGAGTCACCGACCACGATGCCGATACCGACGCCGGGCGATGCACCTTCGCCCGCGGCAAGAACCTTGGCCTTTTGCCGCGTGGCTTCGCTGAGACGGGGCGCCAGGACGATGCGCAATTGATCGGGCGTGACACGTTGCAGCGCCGTAGTCTCGTCGATCAGGCCGTCGCGGACGAGATCGACCGCGATCTTGACCGCCGCCTGGGGCGCGAGTTTGGCCGCGCGCGATTGCAGCAGATAGAGCTGCCCGCGCTCGACGGTAAATTCGATGTCCTGCACATCGCGCCCCGCCTTCTCCAAAGCTTGCGCGGCTTTCATCAACCCGTCATAGGCTTGAGGCAGAGCGTCTTTCAGCACCGTGAGCGGCTTGGGTGTAAATTTGCCCGAGACGACATCCTCGCCCTGAGCACGCGGCAGATATTCGCCATAGGGCGCGGGATCGCCGGTCAACGGATTGCGCGAGAACAGCACGCCCGTACCCGACTGTTCGTCGGCATTGCCGAACACCATCGCCTGCACGGTGACCGCGGTGCCGAGCGAATCCGCGATGCCATGATGCTGGCGGTAGCGTTTGGCGCGGCGCGAATTCCAGGATTCGAAGACAGCCCGCACGGCGCCACGCAATTGATCGTGAACCGCGTCCGGCACTCCAGCACCGCTGGCCTTCGCGATCGCCGCGCGCCAAGCAGCTGGATCACCCGTGTGATCGAGTTCGATTTCACCGGCCTTCAACACGATGCGTGTGTAGAGGTCGAGGAACCGGCGGTGCGTATCGCGCGCGAATTTGGCGTCGCCGCATTCGGCAGCCAACGCAGCCTCGGTCGTGTCGGTGGTGCCGAGATTGAGGACGGTATCCATCATACCCGGCATCGAGATCGGCGCGCCGGAACGGACCGAGACAAGGAGTGGTCGCGGCCCGGCGCCGAATGTCCTGCCAGTTCGTTCCTCAAGCCAGGCAATCCCGCTCGCGAGTTCGGCTTCGAGTCCGTCCGGCAGTGCGCCGCCGCCGAGATAGGCCGCACAAGCGCGCGTGGTCACCACGAAGGCCGGTGGCACGGTGAGACCGAGCGCCTGCATGCGCGCGACCGACCAGGCCTTGCCGCCGATCAGATCGCGGCCCGGCGTCTCCTTGCCGTCGAGCCCCAGCGTCCATGTGCCGAATACGACCGTCATGGCCTCGCGCGCCTACTCTTCGCGCTCGCGCCCCATCAGGCGCAGCAGGTCTTCGTGCAGTTCGAACCACAGAGTGTGATAGCTCTCGATCTTGGCGTCGCTGACCCATTCGATCTTGCCGTCTTCGGCCTTCTCGAGCGCCGCCAGCAGCTTCTCGCGATAGATGCCCATGCGCGGCAGAACGCCGGCCAGCTGGTTCAGCACCGTCTCGGCCCGCTCGTGCAACTCGCCCAGCCGGTCGATGATCTTGCCGTCATAGTCGTCATTGCTGTGATCATTGGGCACGCGCTCGCCACCGACGGGCACCGTCTGCCAATCGGTGATCAGCTGTTTCAACGGATTGTTGATCCGCTCGAAACCCTCATAACCCGCCTTGAACGTGTCGTCGCCGCGCAGATCGCCGTAGAAGCGCGAATAGTCGGAATCGAGCGCCATACGGGCGGGCGGCGTCAGGAGATATTTTCCCTGCGCCTCGACGCAACGCTTCGCTTCGACCAGTTTCGCGAGCACCGCGCGCACATCATCGACCGCGAGACCGACGATCCCGGCGATGGCCTCGGGCGTGCCGTTCTTCTTGATGGCAAGGCCATGCATGACCAGATGGGTCTCGTTCACTGGGCTTTCTCCGGAGTCTTCGCGGCGCGCGCGATGATCGTGTCGCGCACCGCGCGGCGCAGGATCTTGTTGGCCGAGCTTTTCGGCAGTTCCGGCCAGATCTCGACATCCTTGGGACGCTTGTAGCTGGCGAGTTGGTCCTTGGCGTGGCTCATTACCGCTTCAGCCTTGAGGCCGGGCCGGCCGGCGACCACCGCATGGACGCGGTCACCCCATTTCTCGTCGGGCAGGCCGATCACGGCCGCTTCGACGACACCCTCGCAGGCGAGCAGCACGTCTTCCACCTCGCGCGGATATACGTTGTAGCCGCCCGAGATCAGCATGTCGTTCTTACGATCGACCAGGTAGAAGAACCCGTCTTCGTCCATGTAGCCGATGTCGCCGGTGTGCAGCCAGCCGTTGCGGAAGACTTCCGCCGTCGCTTCGGGCCGGTTCCAGTAATAGGCCATGGTCTGCGGGCCGCGACAGACGATCTCGCCGCGCTCGCCGGGCGGCAGCGGCTTGTCGCTCTCGTCGAACACGGCCACTTCGACGATGGTGAAGGGCCGGCCGCAGGAACCGATGCGGCCGTGATCCTCGGGCTTCAGGCAGGTGATCACCATCGGGCTTTCGGCTTGGCCGTAGGTCTGGGCAAAGACGCGGCCGAAGCGCGCCTCGGCGCGCTCAAGCAGCGCGGGTGCGATCGGGGACGCGCCATAAGCGATGCGGCGGAGCGCGAGCTTGGCCTTCGCGGTCTCGGGCTGTTCCAGCACCATCGCCAGCATGGTCGGCACCAGGAAGGTGAGGCCCGCCTTCTCACGTTCGGCCAGCTGCACGAAGCCCGCGGGATCGAACTTCGCCATCACCAGCGAGCGTGCGCCGCGGATCAGGCAGGGCAGGAAGAACGCACCCGAGGCATGCGCGATCGGGGCCGCGTGCAGGAAGGTGTCGCCTGCCTGGATGTCGGGCATCAGGTCGGTGAGAAAGGCGGAGAGTTCGGACAACTCGCCACGCGTGGTCAGCGTCACCGCTTTCGACTTGCCGGTGGTGCCGCCGGTGTAGCCGAGGCGGTAGGGCGCATCGAGGTCACGGTCGACGATACAAGGTACGGTGCTGCCCGTCTTCATCATCTCGGCCAGGCGCTTCGGACCGATTTCGATTTCGATCGTGAGCCCGTCGATCCCGCCATGGATGACGGCACGGCTGCCGCTGTCGGCCAATTTGTAGGTGTGATTCTCGAAAGTCTCGCGCGTGTTGAGCGAGACGCGCACCAGGCCGGACTTCGCCAGCGCATAATAAGCAACCAGGCAGTCGATGCCGTTAGGCATCAGCACGCCGACGCGATCGCCCGGCAAGAGCCCGATCGCCAGCAGCGCATTGCCCAGCCGGTCGGTCAACGCATCGAACTCACGGAACGACACGACACGATCGCCCTCGACCAGACAGGGCGCATCGCCGAAAAACAGAGCGGCCCGACGGATCAGGGCACCGATTTGCATCACAAGGTCCTTGGTAGCGGATCAACCGCGGCGGCCCGGGACCGGACCGCCGCGGCGCGCGGATCGCGGTTACTTCTTGCCCGCGCGCAGCTTTTCGATATCGGCACGTTTGAGCGATGAGCCCTTGCCCTTCAGCAAGCGCGAGCTGCCCTGGTCGAGCTTGTAGAGTTCGTCGGCCAGCGGCGTGCCGGCATTGTATTTGATCCAGGTCTCGCAGAGATGGCGATACTTGGGATCGACGATGCTCGGCCGGTTCTCGCGCGAGAGTTTGTTATACTCGTTCAAGGTCAGAACGCCGCGCGTGGTGGTGTAGCGGTCGAGCTTCTTGGGCAGATGGCTCTTGCCCGGATAGACCGGACCGCAGGTCGAGGTGTAATCGCCACCCTGCAGGATCGAATACGGCACCAGCGAATAGAGACGCTGCGGCTTATTCGAATGCTGCATCATTTGATATTCATTGAGATAGTTCGACTGATGCGTGCCGATGCAGAGCGCCACCAGCGCGTCGCGGCTGTATTCGTCATTGAACAGCGGACGGAAGCGCTCGGCGCGTTCGTCGACCATCATCCAGTCGTCGACGTCATAGACACCCGCCACATGGGCGAGGTCCTTCACGATCGAGAAATAGATGATCGCGCCCGCATCCATCATCTGATCGCGCGACCAGCCGGCGACGCGGCGCCACAGCTTGTTGTTGGCGTCCTTCACCTTGTCGGTGAGCTGCTTGAAACAGGCGGTCAGTTCCTCGCGCGAGCCCATCGCGACCGGCACATAGCCGGCGGACAGCGTGTCGGAGGTGTAGAGGCCGACGCCCACCAGCTTGTCGGCGGTGAATTCGGGCTTCGATTCGAAACTGCCCCAGTCGTCCATCAGGTAGAAGTGGCAGTCCTTAACCGCCATGGCGACGGTGAGGTTGTTATACGGCATGTCCTTGGCGACGTCGTCGAGCCAGGGAAAATCGCTCTCCGACAGATCCATGAAGTCGCGGACGATCATCTCGCGGTCATCGGCCAGCTTGTAGGGGCCCGAGTTGTGCAGGCTGATGCGGCTTTCGCAGGAGATCAGAAAGCCGTATTGCGAGGCGGCCGCCATGAAGTTCTGCGCGGCCTCGTGCAGTTCGTCCCCCTGCTTGCAGT
>CAZNZI010000778.1:0-2503 GCA_964577475.1 uncultured Rhodospirillaceae bacterium | reverse complement strand
GAGGAAGCACAGCAGTCGGCGCGCCCCAAACCCGTGCCGATGACGCCGCTCGCGAGGATGGCAGCCGTCCGTTGGCGCAGCCCGCCACAACCCCGCCTTCTGCGATGAGGTTCCGATGAGCAGCGTGCCCCATCTCAGCCGCCGTGCGATCCTGTCGGGAACGAGCGGCATGGCTTTCGGCGCCTTGGTGGCCTCGGAGGCATTCGCGGCAGACGATCTGGCGCCGGGGCGCAACACGCTGGCGGCCAGCCAGTTCAATCTGGCCGGTGACGGGGAAACCGACGACACGGCCGGCTTGCAGGCAGCGCTGACCGCAGCCGGCACGAAGGGCGGCGCAATCCTCGAATTGCCGCCCGGCACCTATCGGGTCACCAAGCCCATCCGTATCGCCTCTGCGGAAGGCAAGGAAGGACAGATCGCCCGGCATTGGGGCATCCGCGCTTACGGCGCCCGCATCGTCTCCGAGATCGCCGACGGCAGCCCGGTCATCCAGATCGCCAGCAACACCACCCAACGCTTTCTCCTGATCGAGGGCCTCCAGATCGCCGGTTCGGGCCGGGAAGGGCATGGCATCGTTCTGAGTTGCGACGGCCGCGCCGCCTATCTCTACAACGCTTGCCTGCGGGATGTGGTGGTGGAGAATTGCGGTGGCGATGGTTGCCAGATGGTCGGCAACGTCTTCGAAAGCCAGATCTTCAACAGCTACTTCCGCAGCAACAAGGGCAACGGCGCTACCTTCGCCCATGGCAATCGCGGCGGGGTCCTGTCGGCCGTGCATGTGTTCGGTTGCGTCTTCGGGCAGAACGGCCAGCACGGGGTGGCATTGGAACACGGTGCCTATGATGTCTCGTTCAACGGATGCTATTTCCTGCTCAACGGCCATTACGGCCTGGCCGCCGGCAATGGCTGCACCATGATCAACGGCTGCGGCTTCGAGAACAATCACACGACCGAGTCGGGGCCCAAGCCCGGCAATGCGGGTATCCGTCTGGTTGGTTTCTCGACGATCGTCGCGTCGGGCGCCTATTCGATCGCCAACCAGATGGCGCTGGTCGACGGGCTGATCACGGGCGAATTGAGCATGATCGGATGCCGCGGCTTCGGTGATGGGCCCGCCAAAGGGGCGGGCCTTGCGCGTCTCGCCGGCACGGGCGGCGGCCGGGCGACCTTGATCGGTTGCAAAGGCGAGGTCGATCGCATCAACGGTTTCGAGCCGATCGAAATGGGCGGTGCCGCGTCAGGCGTCCGCTTCGGCGGTGCCTGGAACAGCCACAGCCTCGCGCAATTGGGGGACTATGCGCTCTGGGTCGACGGGCAGGGCCATCTGCGCCTGAAGAAGGGGGTCCCGGCCTCGGACAACGACGGCTCGATCGTCGGCGCCTAGGTTAGCCGGATGTCGTTGGAACCCGCGATCAAGCCTCAACTGGTCAAGCGCGTCGATTGGCTCGACGCCCTGCGCGGTTGGGCAATTCTCGGCGTGGTCATGGTCCATTCGGGGCAGAACGTGCCCATGCTGGCCGGGTTCTGGAAGAACCTGGCCGATGCCGGCCAGTATGGGGTGCAACTGTTCTATGTCGTCAGCGCGCTCACCATCTGCCTCACCTATCAGCGACAGATCGCCCGCAACATTCCGATCCGGCGCGCCAGCTTCGCGTGGCTGACCAAGCGCTATTTCCGCATCGCACCGCTCTATTACTACGGCATCGCCATCTATCTGGTCGTCTTCACCGGCATGCGGATGCTGGGCTCGGAGATTCCGGCGAACGGGCCGTTCGACATCCTGGCCAACATCCTGTTCGTTCATAGCTGGGTGCCGTCGGCCCAAAATACGGTGGTTCCCGGCGGTTGGTCGATCGGGGTGGAGATGT
The DNA here is from genome assembly GCA_964577475.1 of uncultured Rhodospirillaceae bacterium. Lineage (GTDB taxonomy): Bacteria > Pseudomonadota > Alphaproteobacteria > Rhodospirillales > Magnetospirillaceae > JASHSH01. The sequence goes on along the minus strand of CAZNZI010000778.1, from coordinate 635 downwards.
GCTTCTACCTGATCGCGCCGATGCTGTTCCTTGGCCTTCGCTCCCCGCGCGCCAGCCTTGCCGCATTGATCGTCACCATCCTCGCGGTCGTCATTCTCGACCGGGCGGTGGCGATGTCGATGACCGGCGAACCTCTGATCGTCAACGACAGCTTTCTCTATTTCTGGTTTCCGACGCAGTTGCCGGTTTTCCTCGCCGGCATCGCGCTCTATCGCTGCGCCGGGCCGCGCCTCTGGGCCCATGACGCGATGCCGCCCTATCCGATGGCTTTGGCATTGGCGGGCGCGACGCTTTCAGGCATGGCGGGCCTGCTGCTCGGCACGGCCGGGGAAATCGACCACAGCCTGGCGCCGACGGCCATGGGCGTGGCCTTCTGCGGGCTGGCACTGGGCTGCCGTCTCTGGCCGTTGGCGGCGGTCTTGATCAATCCCGTGACGGCATGGCTGGGGCGGATCAGCTACAGCGTCTATATCAACCATTTCGCCGTTCTGCTGGCCTTGCGCTATGCCGACAAGCGGTTTCACCTTCTCGATGCCGTCGCAAGCCCGCTGGCCTTTCTGCTGATGGTGATCGCGGCTTTGGCCGTCGCACTGCCGATCTCGATGATCACGCGCCGGGTGATCGAAGCGCCCGGC
>CAZNZI010000777.1:0-2911 GCA_964577475.1 uncultured Rhodospirillaceae bacterium | reverse complement strand
GTGCAACACCACCTACGGCACGTGCACCGGCAGCAACGGCGACATCGAGATCGCATCGAGCATCTCGCCGGTGGTCACGCAAAGCGGCGGTACCACGCTCTATCTCGCGGCCAGCCGGAACATCAGCCTCGATGACAATGTCAGCATCAGCGCGCTTGGCGGCAGCGAAAAGCTGAACGTGTCGCTGCTCTCCGGCACAAGCAGCGGCGGCATCTATATCGGATCGGGCTCGGCCATCGCCAGCAACGGCGGCGCGATCCAGCTGACCAGCCAGCAAGGCTCCAGTTACAACGCGATCGGTCTTTCCTCGTTTCACGGCGGGCGCGGCGTCTATGTCAACGGCAGCACCATCGACGCCAGCGGCGGCGACATCAAGATCCGCGGCCAGGGGGCGGACGGCGTCGATACGTCCTACGGCATCGATATCGGCCCGGGCTCGACCATCACCACCACCGGAAACGGAACGATCAACATCCACGGCGCCGGCGGCAACAGTTCCGGCGGCACCAATGCCTTCAGCACGGGCGTGAACATCGGCGGCGGCACCGAGATTTCCGCGACCACCGGCCAATACTCCTACATCAACGTGATCGACATCGAAGGCAACCAGGCCGGCACAAGCACCAATCCAGCCTATTCGATCAGCTTCGACGGCGCGTCATCGGCACAGAGCAAGATCTACGACACGCACAACGCCATCTTTTTCGACGGCTTCGGCGGCACGATCGCTTTCTCGACCCCGGCGGGGTCGGCCAATGTCGCGATCGGCTGGGATGGGTCGGGTACGGCCACGACAGGCCATGTCTCGTTCGAGTCGAGCACGGTCGACTTGAACTCGACCAATACCGTGTCCGTCAAAGGCGGCTCAGTCACGCTCACCGCCGATAAACTTCCCGTCAGCAATACGACGACCCTGACCGACACCAGCAACTCGTCCTACGATTCGGCGAGCGGCATCGTCGATATCGGCCCATACACCACCGGTACCACCCTGGGTGTGGGAACCGGGTCGGGCTCGCTGCAGATCACCAATGCGATGCTCGGCCAGATGCAGGGTGACCGCGTCAGGCTCAGCACCAGCGGCGCGGTCGACGTGGCCGGCACCATCGACACGGGTTCGACAGCGCTGACCATCAACAGCAGCTCGAACACCCTGACTCTGGAGAGCGGCGCCTCGCTCACCAGCAGTTCGTCGGCCTCGGGGACGACGGGCGCGATCCTTCTGAACGGCGGACAGGTCTTCAGCAATCTCGGCGCCACCCTGCACACGCCGAACAGCCGCTGGATCATCTTCAGCCGGAACCCCGCCAATGATACGCATGGCAGCCTGACCGGTTACGAGCGCTATAGCTGCCATTACGCGAGCTGCTCGACCATCCCGACCACGGGCAATACCTTCGCCTATACCGTGGCGGGCACGGATACCGACCCATCGAATGGCGGCGGCGGAGGCGGTGGCGGGACCACGACGAACGGCACCTCGACGACGGTCGATTCCACCGGCCATGACAGTTCGTCGCTGATCCGCGACATCACAAACATCCCGCCCACCGTCAAGCAGCCCACCGGCACGACGGGACGCATCATCGCGCTGAAGGACGACGGCGAATCGCTCGAGGAGATCAAGGAGAAGGGCTACGCGCCGGTCTACATCAAGGCCGCCGGCTTCTCGGTCGAGGACATGCTCGACGCCGGTTATACGATCAAAGAGATCAGTTCGGCTGGCTACACGGTGATCGATATGGAGAAGGCAGGCGTTCCCGCGGGCACGCTGAAGGATGACGGCTATTCGCTCAAAGACCTGCTCACGGCCGGTTATTCGCCCGAGGATTTGAAGAAGCTCGGTTACCCGATCGCCGATTTCATGAAAGCGGGCGATGACGAGCAGAAGCTTCGCGACGCCGGCTTCACCAACGAAGAAATCCTCGCCTCGGGACTGTTCGATCCCGAAACTCTGCGCAAGGACGGCATGCCGCTCGATGTCTTCGTTGCGGAAGGCTACGACCCCAAGAAGCTGATCAGCATCGGGTACACGCCGACCGATCTGCACGGCAAGGGTTATAAGGCCAAGACACTGAAGGATGCGGGCGTCACGCTCACGATCCTCAAAGACTCGGGCTACGGCCTGGGCGACCTGGAAGACGCCGGCTATTCGCCGAAGGACCTGAAGTCGGTCGGCTACACCGCGAAGGACCTGAAGGACACGGGTGACACGGTCGCCGATCTGAAGAAGGGCGGCTACACCCTCGACGATCTGAAGGATGCGGGTTACTCGCTCGACGACCTGAAGGGCGGCGGCTACACCCTCGCCGAGTTGAAGGACGACGGTTATTCGCTCAAGGATCTGAAGGACAGCGGCTACACCTTCGCCGATCTGCAGAACGCCGGCTATTCGCAGGACGACCTGATCACGGTCGGCTATGTTCCGCCACCTCCGCCGGCTCCCGCTCCGGTGCCGGCTCCGGCGCCCACTGTCACTGACGCCAAACCGTCGCCATCGGACTCCGTCTCGGCCGCCCAGAAGAAAGCCGCCGGAAATTCGCCGCTGCAATTGGCGCGGGAGGGTTACTCGTTCAAAGACATCGCCGACGGCGGTTATACCACCGCGGATTGGAAAGCAGACGGCGTCGATGCGGCGACGTTCAAATCCTACGGCGGTAGTGCAGCCGACGCGGCGATGGCCGGATTCACTTTCGATGAGTTGATCGCGGGGGGCTACTCCGTGGAGGATGCCGGTAGGGCGACCGCACTGACGGCCCCGCCCTCCAACGCGGTCAAGACGAAGGCGGCGCTCGACGCGGCAGTCCGGTCCGGCAAATCGCCGGCCACTCTGCTGTCGGCAGGCTACTCGATTGCGGAACTCCTCGATGAGGGGTTCTCGCTGACCAACCTCATCAATGATCCGGCCGCC
>CAZNZI010000776.1:0-3345 GCA_964577475.1 uncultured Rhodospirillaceae bacterium | reverse complement strand
ACGCGCGAAAGCCGTGCCGTCGTGCAGGCGCTGAATGCCGTGGCCGCCAATGTCAGTTTCGTCGAAGTCGAATCCGACAAGGGCCACGACGCCTTCCTGCTCGACGAGCCCGAGTTCCATGCGACGTTGACCGGCTTCATGGATGGCGCTGCCGAACATCGCGGCCTGCCGCGCAAGGATCGCCGCTGAGACAGCCGCGATGAACGATCCCATCAACCAGGCGCGGTCGATCCGCGTCGACCTGCAACTGATCGCCGACATGGTCGAGCCGAAGTCGCGCGTGCTCGATGTCGGCTGCGGCGAAGGTACGCTGCTCGACTATCTCGGCCGTTTCAAACAGGTCGACGGGCGCGGCATCGAGCTTTCGATGGCGGGCGTGCGTGCCGCGGTGGCGCAGGGCCTGTCGGTGATCCAGGGCGACGCCGACACCGATCTCAAGGACTATCCCACCGGCGCATTCGACTATGTGATCCTGTCGCAGACCTTGCAGGCGACGCGCGATCCGCGCACCGCGCTCTTGCACATGATGCGCATCGGCCGGCGCTGCATCGTGTCCTTCCCGAATTTCGGCCATTGGCGTGTGCGCAAGCACCTCATGTTCAAAGGCCGCATGCCGATGACCGAGACGCTGGCGCATGGCTGGTACGACACGCCCAACATCCATCTCTGCACGATCAGCGATTTCCGCGCGCTCTGCGCCGAACTCGACATCGGCATCGAGCGGCAGTACTCGCTCGACGGCCAGGGCAAACCCTGTTTCGATGCCGGCGGGTTGCTGTCGAATGTGACGGCCGAGCAGGGGTTGTTTCTGCTCAAACGCGGCTAGAGTTCGCTCTCGTCCCGCCGGAATCCCGACGGCAGTGCCACATAGGCGCGCTTGCCTTCCGCGGCTGCACGCACGCCGGTGCCGGCATAAAGCTGCTTGGTCGCCTCCACCAGAACCACACCGGCGAACCGCGGGAAGAAGCGTTCGCCGATCCTTTCCCAGGCGGGCGCCGAGCGCAGCACGACGCGCGACCGGAAGGGCGGCATGAACAGGGCCGATTGGGTTTGCATCGGCATGAACATCGTGTCGCGCAGCAGGCGCGTGAGCTGCGACGGCGTGTAGGGACGGCCTTGGCCGAAGGGCGTACGCTCCAGCCGCGCCCAAAGGCTGCGGCGGTTGGCGGCGATCATCAGCACGCGGCCGCCATCGGCCAGCACGCGCCAGATCTCGCGCATCATGCCGCGCAGGTTCTCGGTGGATTCCAGGCAGTGGATGACGAGGACGCGATCGACCGACCGGTCGGGCAGGGGCAGATCGGTTTCCTCGGCCAGGGTCACGAGGCCCGGGCCCTCCGGCGGCCAGTGCAATACACCCTGCGCGGCCGGCATCACCGCCAGGACGCGCTCGGTCTCGGTCAGATAGGGCCGGAGGTAGGGGGTGCCGAAGCCGAGCGCCAAAAGACGCATGTCGTGCAGGTCGGGCCAGATCAGACGAATCCGCCGGCGAATCATGCGCCGCGCCATTTGCCCCAACGGCGTGGCATAGAATTCGCGCAGATCGACGACGTCGTTCCACATGATCTATCAATGGGATGACAAAGGGCAGCGGGCAAGAGGAATATAGATGACCGATCCGGAAGCCCCGCGTTAAGGTATCGGCCCCGACGCGATAGCAAATCCGCCCAGGCCAAGGTCGTGCGCATGCCGGTGCTTGAGATCGAACAGATTCCCGTCCTCAGCGACAACTATGTCTATCTCGCGCGCGAACCTGAATCGGGCTTCGTCGCCGTGATCGATCCGGCCGTTACCGAGCCGGTGCTCGATCGGCTGAAGGCCAAGAACTGGACGCTGACGCATATCCTCAACACGCACCATCACGGCGACCATGTCGGCGGCAATCTCGATCTGAAGGAAGCCACCGGCTGTACCATCGTCGGCTATGCGAAGGACGCCGCGCGCATTCCCGGCATCGATGTGCGCGTCAACGACGGCGACACCTATATGTTCGGCAAGGCGCCGGCCCAGGTCTACGCCGTGCCCGGCCATACCAGCGGCCATATCGCTTATTTTTTCGCCGAAAGCCGCGCGCTGTTTTGCGGCGACACCATTTTCGCGCTCGGCTGCGGCCGCCTGTTCGAGGGCACGCCGCAGCAGATGTGGAGGTCGCTGTCGACACTGCGTGCGTTGCCGGGCGACACGCGGGTCTATTGCGCGCACGAATACACCCAGAGCAATGCGCGATTTGCGCTCACCATCGAGACCGACAATCAGGCCTTGAAGACGCGCGCCGACGAAGTGAATGCGATGCGCGCCGCCCACAAGCCGACCGTGCCCTCGACCATGGCTGTGGAGCGGGCGACCAATCCGTTCCTGCGCGCCGACGCGCCGGGCGTAGCCCGCGCCGTAGGGCTGCCCGCCAACGATCCCACCAGCGTTTTTGCCGAAGTCCGCCGCCGCAAGGACGTCTTCTAGCCCCTCCGTCTATCCCCGAGGTCCGGATGAAACTGCGCTATTCGCCGACGTCGCCTTATGTGCGCAAGGTGCGCATCGTGCTGATCGAGACGGGACTCGATAAGCAGGTGGAACTGATCGCCACCAATCCCTGGGCCGCCGATTCCGATATCGGCCAGGACAACCCGGTCGGCAAAGTGCCTGCGCTGATCGACGACGAAGGGCATCACGTCTACGACTCGCCCGTCATCGTCGAGTATCTCGACGCGATGCATGGCGGGGCGCGCCTGGTGCCGGTCGAAGGCAAGGCACGTCTGGTCGCGCTGACCCGTCAGGCTCTCGCCGACGGCATGCTCGACGCAGCCGTCTCCTGGCGGATCGAAACCACGATGCGGCCGGAGGCGATGCGCTGGCCCTGGTGGCTCGACCGGCAAACGGCAGTGATCCGCCGCGGCCTGGCCCAGCTTGAGGCGCAGGCGCGGGAATTGACCGATTTCGCCACGGTCGGCGACATATCGGTGGCTTGTGCGCTGGGCTATCTCGATTTCCGGCTGCCGCATGAGAACTGGCGGTCGGCCCATGCCAAGCTGGCCGGCTGGTTCGAACGGCAGCAAAAGCGGCCATCGATGCTGGAGACAGAACCGCCGGCGGCGTGAGCCAAGCCTCTTTCCCAACCCTTCCCGCCTGCGGGAGGGACGGGGTGGGCCTCTTACGCACCGTCACATGCGAGTCGCTGTCGCTTTTCGCGGCGACGCTGCTAATCTGCCCGTATGCACGATATCGACCTGATCATTCTGGTTTGCGCAGGGCTGACGGTGATCAGCGTGCTCACCAGTCTGGTCGCGTTCCGGGTCGGCGCGCCTTTGCTGCTTCTGTTCCTGGCGATCGGTCTGTTCGCCGGCGAGGACG
>CAZNZI010000775.1:0-2468 GCA_964577475.1 uncultured Rhodospirillaceae bacterium | reverse complement strand
CGCGACATGGAGGTAAGGCCTCTTATTCTTTGTCGTAGCCCTTTGCCGACCGGCGTGGCTCGGGGCGGAACCATTTGATTTTATTGAGAAACGCCGGAATTTCCCTCGGGCATTTTCGCAACTGCGGTAAGTGTTTGTTGCGAAGCAATATATAGCCGGATGGCTTATCGCAGTCGAGAGTATGTAGGAACAAATGCGGCATGACCGAGGCGCAAGGCGCCGTAAAGGAAGAATTCACGAATCAGGCTGAGCCGCAGGGGTTTCCTTGACCATCGGACAGGCGCCCTCCCGCCGTTGTCATGATTATTTAGTCCGGCTCGCGGACGGCATCCTGGTTCTGAGCGGATGCGAAAATGTTAATCGCGCGCTGGAGTTAGACATAAATCGCGCATTTTCGATCTGCGGAGCTGTCGAAGCCGGTGGTCACGACCTTGTTACGGCGCCCCGTTGCTGGGACCACAGCCACATGGTTCACTTTCGCCGCTCGAGACAGGCGCGCGTACCGCGCAATCGCCGCACAGCAGAGGAAACACGCCCCGATGCCGCAGTTCCCGATCGTCGATAGCCATGTCCACCTCTACGACATCAAACGCCTCAGCTATCCGTGGCTGGTGAATGTTCCCAAGATCAACCGCACCTGGTTGCTGAAGGACTTCGACGCGGCCCGCGCGAGCGTGCAGGTGGACAAGATCGTCTTCGCCGAAGTGGCGGTGGGTCCGGGGCTCCATCTCGACGAAGCGAAGTTCGTGCAGGAAATGGCCGATACCGATCCGCGCCTCTGCGGCATGGTCGCCCACGCGCCCTGCGAGAACGGCACCGCGATCGAAGCCGATCTGGTGGCGCTGAAGCAGTTCAAGACCTTCCGCGGCATCCGCCGCCTGATCGAGACCGAGCGCGATCCATCCTTCTGCCTCGAACCGAAATTCATCGAAGCGGTGAAGCTGATCGGCAAGCACGGCCTTACCTTCGACACCTGCGTCAAGCATTGGGCGATGGTCTATGCGATCGAACTCGCCAAGCGCTGTCCCGATGTCCAGTTCGTGCTCGATCATATCGGCAAGCCCGGCATCAAGCATGGGCTGCGCGAACCGTGGTGGAGTCAGATCAAGGAACTCGCGCGCCTGCCCAATGTTGTGGTGAAGATCTCGGGCGTGATCACCGAAGCCGATCACACCTCCTGGACCAAGGATCAGGTGAAACCCTATGTGGCCCATGTGATCGAAACCTTCGGCTTCGACCGCGTGATGTATGGCAGCGACTGGACCGTGTCGGAACTGACCCACAGCTATCCCACCTGGCCCGAAGTGATCGACGAAGTGATCGCGGGTGCCAGCGACGGCGAGAAGCGCAAGCTCTACCGCGACACGGCGATTCGCATCTATCGCCTGCCGAACTAGCCTTAATGTTTTTTCGTCATTGCGAGCGAAGCAATCCAGTTTGCGGCACGATATGGATTGCTTCGTCGCTCGGACGCGATGCGTCCGACCTCGCAATGACGGAGAGGAATTGAGATGCGCGTCGCGGTGATCGGCGCAGGGGCGATGGGTTCTATCTTCGGCGCGGCGCTGGCACGGTCGGGCGCCGAGGTCGCGTTCAGCGACAACCGGCCGGAGTTGGTCGCGACGATCGAGCGCGATGGGCTCTCGGTCGAGGGTGTGCTCGGGCAGTTCACCTTGCGCCCGCCTGCGGCACTCGATGCGGCCGCGCTCGGCCCTGTAGATTGCGCCTTGGTGCTGGTGGACGCCAATGCGACGCAGATGGCAGCCAAAGCGGCGCAGGCCTGTCTCACGCCTGACGGCTTCGCGATCACGCTTCAGAACGGTATCGGCAATGTCGAGGCGCTGGTCGAAGTGCTGGGCGCCGGGCGCGTGTTGGCCGGTTCCACTTACAACAGCGGTGCGACGGTCGGCACGGGGCGGGTGCTCCACTCCAACGCCGGGCCGACGGATATCGGCGAACTCGATGGAGCATCGACCGATCGCGTTAACGATATCGCCATGCGCTTCCGCCGCGCGGGCCTGCCGACCAAAGTCTCCGACAATGTGATGGGCGTGGTGTGGAGCAAGTTCGTCCACAACTGCGCCATCAATCCGGTCAGCGCGCTCACGGGTCTCAGGCCCGGCGAGATCGCGCGCGATCCCGCGGCGGCGCAATTGCTGGCGCGGCTGCTCGACGAAATTTTGGCGGTGGTCGAACGTGCCGGCATCCATCTGCCCGAACACGATCCGCGTGGCGAGATCTACGACCACGCCTGGGAACGTTATAATCGTCCCTCGATGCTCCAGCACATCGAGTCGGGCCGCCCCACCGAGATCGACGCGCTTAATGGCGCGCTGGTGAAACGCGCGCTCGCACTCGGCATGACCGCGCCGATCAACGAAGCCGTGGCACTCTCTGTGAAGGCGCTGGAAACGGGAAGGCGCCTGCGCGCCGCGTCGCGCGATCTCAACGAAGCCAAGATGGAAGCC
>CAZNZI010000774.1:0-3281 GCA_964577475.1 uncultured Rhodospirillaceae bacterium | reverse complement strand
GAGGTGGTCGGCGTCACCAATGCGCAGACTCTCGATCGCGACGGCGAGACAGTCGGTGTGCTGGGCGTGTCGATTGCGCTCGATACGCTGTCGCATTTCCTCGACGGCGTGAAGGTCGGCCAGACGGGAACGGTGTTCTTGGCCAATATCTACGGCCAACTGGTGGCTGCGCCAAAAGTGCCGGCACCACGGGCGCCCGCCAATGCCCCGGTCGTCATTCCGCGCCTCGACAACAGCGCCCTGCCCGCCGTGCAGGCTGTGGCTGAGACGTTGAAAACAGAGCCCGTCGATCTGAAGGCGCTGACGGCCCCTACAGAGTTCCTGTATCGCGACCCGCAGGCCGATGCCGACTATTTCGTCACCCTCGCGCCGCTCGCGCAGATGGGGCTGGTGGTTGCCATCGTCGAGCCGACAGCCGAAGTGCTGGGCCCGATCGAGCGCAATGCGCGGATGATGATGATGGGCCTGTCCGTCTTCGTGATCGTCGTGCTGGTCGGCGCGACTTTGACGGGACGTTTGCTGGTCGGGCGGCCGCTCGCGCGGGTGACTGCCAATCTGCGTCAGCTCGAGGATTTCAATTTTGACCGCATCGGCGCTGTGCCTTCGATCTTTACCGAAGTGCGCGACGTTTCCGGCGCGACGGCGCGCATGGCGGCCTCGCTCTCGTCGTTCAAGAAATACATTCCGACCGAATTGGTGCGCACCCTCTTCGCCCAGGGCATAGAGGCCAAGCTGGGTGGCGAGATGAGGGATCTCACCATCCTGTTCATGGATCTCGCCGGCTTTACCACCATCTCCGAGCGGCTGGGCGACCGACTGATCGCCTTCCTGGGCGACTATCTCAGCGAGATGTCGGGCATCATCCAGCGCGAGCGCGGCACGATCGACAAATATATCGGCGATGCGATCATGGCCTTCTGGGGGGCGCCACTTACCGACGCCGATCATGCGCTGAATGCCTGCCGCGCGGCGCTGGCCTGCCAGGTGCGGCTGGAGGCGTTGCGCCGGCAGGGCAGCGAACTCGGTGCGATGCATGCCCGCATCGGCATCAACACCGGAAATGTGCTGGTCGGCAATGTCGGCAGCCACGACCGCATCAATTATTCCGTGATCGGCGATCCGGTGAATGTGGCGAGTCGTCTCGAAGCGTTGAACAAAGCCTATGGCACGGCGATCATGCTGGGCGAAGACACGCATGCGCTGGTGAAAGATCATGTGATCGTGCGGCGGCTCGACACGGTGGCCGTCTATGGCCGCATGGGCGGGCTCGCCGTCTACGAGTTGCTGAGCTTGCGCGACTCTGCGCACGCACCGAAATGGATCGCGGATTATGAAGACGGACTGGCCGCACTCCACCGCCGCGACTGGGACACCGCCATCGCCCTCTTCCGCGCCGTGATCGCCACACGCGGCAGCGACGAACCTTCCATTGCGCAGATCGAACGCGCCCTCGCATACAAAGCCGCTCCACCGCCCGCCGACTGGGACGGGCTGGTCGTCATGGACAGCAAATGAGCCATGAAATCCGCGCTTTGTTGCGTTGCATCAAAGCCCTAGCCGGACCGCCCGGCTTGGACTAGGATCGCGCCTTGCAAATGCCGGAATCAAAGGCCATTTCAGAGCCGTGAGCATTCCCCTTTCCCAAGCCGTCCGTGTCGGCGCCTATGTCGCCAAGCAACACCTGCTGGGCAACAAGCGCTACCCGCTGGTCCTCATGCTGGAGCCGCTCTTCCGCTGCAACCTGGCCTGCGCCGGCTGCGGCAAGATCGACTACCCGGACAACATCCTGAATTCGCGCCTCACGGTCGAGGAATGCATCCAGGCCGCCGAGGAATGCGGCGCGCCGGTCGTCTCGATCGCCGGCGGTGAGCCGCTGCTGCACAAAGAGATCGTCGAGATCGTCGAAGCGCTGATGGCGCGCGGCAAATACGTGTATCTCTGCACCAACGCGCTGCTGCTCGAAAAGAAACTCGACCAGTTCAAGCCGCACCCGCTGTTCACCTGGTCGATCCATCTCGACGGCGGCCGCGAAGATCACGACAAATCGGTCTGCCAGGAAGGCACCTACGACATCGCCATCGCGGCGGTGAAGGCGGCCAAGGCGGCGGGCTTCCGCGTCAATTGCAACAGCACCCTGTTCTCGAACGCCGTGCCCGAGCGCGTGGCCGCGTTCATGGACGAGGTGAAGGCACTCGGCATCGACGGCGTGACCATGTCGCCCGGCTATGCCTATGAGCGCGCGCCCGACACGCAGCACTTCCTCAATCGCCGCAACACCAAGATGCTGTTCCGCGACATCTTCCGCCGTGGCACGGGCAAGAACTGGTCGTTCGGCCAGTCGCCGATGTTCCTCGACTTCCTCGCCGGCAATCAGACCTATCACTGCACGCCCTGGGGCAACCCGACGCGCAACGTGTTCGGCTGGCAGCGCCCTTGCTATCTGCTGGGCGAAGGCTATGCCAAGACCTATCGCGAGTTGATGGACGAAACCGACTGGGACAAATACGGCACCGGCAACTACGAGAAGTGCGCCGACTGCATGGTCCATTCGGGCTTCGAAGCGACTGCCGTGATGGATGCCGTGAAGCATCCGATCAAGGCGCTGGCCGTCACCCTGCGCGGGCCCCGCACTGAGGGTCCGATGGCCGAGGACATCGACCTCAGCAACCAGCGTCCGGCGGAATGGGTCTACGACTCACTGGTCGACGAAGGGCGCCAGCGGCTCGAAGCCGAGGGCCGGGCCAAGCCGGCGCGCCGCGTCGGCTAACGCCCGCAGCGCAAGCCGCGTTTCACCACCGAGTTTCACAAGCCCCGGCAGATCGCCCGGCCGCGTCAGCACGCCACGCGCCACCGCGAGCGGATTCATCCTTCCCGATTCGGTAAGGCCGCTGAGCGCCGAGCGCGGAATGACGCGCGAGGCCGGATCGGCGACGGCGCGGATGACCGCGAAGGGTTTCTGCGCTTCAGCGCAGACCCGCGCGACGGCACCACTTTCCATATCGACACAGAGCGCATGCCAACGGCGGTGGAACGCGATTTTTTCGGCGGGATAGGTGACGGGGTCGGGCGAGCTGACGATGACGCCTGTGTGAACACCTCTCACCCTGTCCCTTTCCCGCAAGGGGAGAGGGGACGTTGTCTCCCCGCTCTCCCCTTCTTCCCCCTTTCCCTTGAGGGGAGAGGGACGGGGTGAGGGTGACAGGGCGACACGCAGACTCTCGGCCCATGTCACGTCGCAGGCAATCACCGCGTCACCGACGACGACGCCCGTCCCGATCACC
>CAZNZI010000773.1:0-4879 GCA_964577475.1 uncultured Rhodospirillaceae bacterium | reverse complement strand
AAGCGAATTCCTGGCCAAGGTCGCAACAGCCTTCGGCCTGCAAGGCGCGCGCGGCGGTGCAGCGGCGGCCGGTAGCGGGGAAGAAGACCCTTATGCTGTCCTCGGCGTGCCACACTCGGCCACAATGGACGAGGTCAAGGCCGCCTGGCGCGAATTGGTCCGCCAGCACCATCCCGATACGCTGATGGCCAAGGGCCTGCCCAAGGAATATGTGGAACTCGCCACCCGGAAAATGGCCGCGATCAATGCCGCCTATGACAGAATCCGCACGGAACGCGGGGATATCTAGGGCTCCCACCGAAATATTTGGAAATAGTACGGACGTTCCGTATTCATAATCGCCGCATATCGTCCCACCGTCGCGGAAGGGCCTGACGGCCCCGTTCCGCTTGGTTCCATGAGGACGGGTATGCGGATCAAAAGCATTACGGTTCGGTTGTTCGGCGTGGTGGCGATCAGTGCCATCGGCATCATCGTACTGGCCTTCTGCGCGGCCAATTCGATGAAGCAATCGATGGTCGATGACAGCATCGCCAAGACCAACAGCCTCGCTCAAGTGGCACGCAGCATCGCCCAGTCTTATGACGAGCGCGCCAAAAAGGGCGAGTTCGACACCAAGGCCGCCCAGGAACTGGCGAAGACGACCATTCGCGCCATGCGCTATGACGGTAAGGAATACTTCTTCGCCTACGACTATAACGGCATCAACCGGCTGCACGGCGCCGACCAGACCCGAGAAGGCAAGGATTTCCTCGAGAGCAAGGACGCCGCCGGCTACGCCTATATCAAGGATATGGTGAAGATGCATGACCCCAAGGGCGGCCACATCTTCTACATGTTCAAGAAGCCTGAAACGCAGAATCCGCTGCCGAAGGTATCATCGGTGATGCCCTTCGAGAGCTGGGGCTGGCTGTTCGGTACCGGCACCTATATCGACGATATCGACGCGCGCTATTGGGCGGCGGCCTATCGCCTCGGTGGCATCGGGGGCGCGATCCTTCTGGTCGCCTCGGCCATCGCCATTTTCCTGGCACGCACGATTTCGCGGCCGATCAGCGCCCTGGCCCAGGTCACGGCACGGCTCGGTGAAGGCAACTACGACACCAGCGTTCCCGCCACAGGCCGCGCCGACGAGGTCGGTACGCTGGCACGCGCGATCCAGGTTCTGCGCGATCAGGCGCAGGCCGCCGCCCAGTTGCGCGCCGAGAATGAAGCCCACAAGGCGGAAGCGGAACGCCAGCGCCGCATCACGCTTCTGGCGCTGGCCGACCGGTTCGAGGGCAGCATCAAGGGCGTGGTCGATTCGATTGTCGTCGCGGTCGGCGAGAACGACAACGCCGCGCGTTCGATGACCCATGTTTCCGAAGAGGCAACCACCGACGTCAACAGCGTCGCCGAAGCGGCCGAGGAGGTTACCTCGAGCATCGAGACCGTCGCCGCCGCCACCGAGGAACTGACCGCGTCGATCAACGAGATCTCGCAGCAGATTCAGCTGTCGTCGAAAGTATCGAGCCAGGCGGTCGCCCGCGCCGGCGAGACCGACCGCATGGTTCAGGGCCTCTCCAGCGCCGTCACGCGCATCAACGACGTCGCCAACCTGATTAACGACATTGCCGCCAAGACCAATCTTCTGGCGCTGAACGCGACCATCGAAGCCGCCCGCGCTGGCGACGTCGGCAAGGGCTTTGCCGTCGTTGCCAACGAGGTGAAGCAGCTCGCCACACAGACGGCGAAAGCGACCGGCGACATCACAGGGCAGCTGGAGAACGTCAACAAAGCCGCACAGGATGCGGTGGACGCCATTCGCCAGATCAGCGGCGTGATCGGTTCGATCGACAGCGCGGTTGCGACCATCGCCGCCGCCGTGGAAGAACAGTCCGCCGCCACCAAGGAAATCAGCCGCAACGCTAATCAGGCGGCCGGCAGCGCCCAGCGCGTCTCGGGCACGGTGACGCGCCTGATCGACGTGACCAAGCAGGTGCGCGATGGCGCCGGGGTGGTTTCGCGGTCGTCGTCGTCGCTCAACCGGCGCTCGACCGATCTGCACCAGGAAATGGAACAGTTCCTGGCGACGGTGCGGGCCTGATTACGGCGTTATTCCGGCATTGGCGTTGACCACACGCGCGAGCGCCGTGAGATCCTGATCGCCCATGCCGCGCGCGATACCGGCCAGCAATTGCGATTCGATCGTCGACAGCACCGGCATCGGCACCTGTGCCGCCTTCGCCGCCGCCAGCGCCAGGTTCATGTCCTTGTGCGCGAGCTTCAGCTTGAAGCCGTTCGTGTCGAACTTCTTCTGCTGCATCATCGTGCCGTAGTTGGTGTACATCGGCGAGCCGAACTGGGCGATGACCAGTTCGAGGAACCGCGCCGAGTCGATGCCCGACTTGCTCACCAGCGCGAAGGTCTCGGCCAAGGTCTCGGCCATCGAGGCCAACGCCACATTGCCGGCCAGCTTGATCACATTCGCCTGCTCGGCGTTCTCGCCGAAGACGAAGATGTTCTGCCCCATCTGCTCCAGCAGCGGGCGGCAGCGCTCCACCTGCGCGGCGGGCCCGGCGACGGCGATGCGCAGTTTGCCCTCGGCGGCGACCGGGGGGCGGCCGAACACGGGTGCCGTGATGAAATGACGTTTCGCCGCCGCATGCGTGGCAGCCAGGTCTTTCCCCGCCGCGACGCCGATCGTGCTCATCGAAATGTGGACCGCATCGGCTTCCATACCGGTCAGGATCCCGTCCTTGCCCATGGTCACGGTTTCGAGCGCGGCATCGTCCGAGACCATCGAGATCACAAAGGTCGCACCCTTGGCCGCGTCCGCCGGCGAGGTGGCGACCCGAAGATCGCCCTTCAGCCCTTCCGCGCGGCTGGCGGTGCGGTTGTAGACCGTGACCGGGCGGCCCTTGCCCAGCAGATTGCTCGCGATGCCGTACCCCATGGCGCCCAAACCGATGACAGCGACCCGCTCGGCCATGATGCTCTCCTGCCGTTCAGCCATTTCCAAGACCGGCGAGCCTACCGGAAATCACTGGGACGGCAACGGCCAATCCGTTAGGCCTTCCGCCATACCGTCACCAGCCAAGGCTGTTGATCACGCGGCAGTCCGGCGGGCCGGTAGTAGTGCTCGATCTCGCTGAAGCCCGCCGCCGCTACCACCCGTTGCCACGCTTCCAGGCTGTGATAGGCGCCGTAGCGTTCGCCATTCCACTGCTCGACATCGCCGCCACGTGGATTGGACGCCAGCAGCACGCCGCCCGGCTTCAGGGTGTGACGGAGCTGGGACAGCACCCGCGGAAGCTCCTGGCCCGGCACATGGAAGAGCGACGCATTGGCGAAGATGCCGTCGAACCGTGCGGGCGGCAGGTCGAGCTTGAGGAAATCCTGCTGCCAGACCTCGCAGCCGCTATAGGCACGCGCCATCTCGGCGAACCGTGCCGACCCGTCGAGCCCGACCGGATGGTGGCCGAGCGCGGTGAACGCCTTCAGGTCACGCCCCGGTCCACAGCCGAAATCCAAGATCGCAAAAGGTTGTGGATGATCGATGCTTTTCAATAGCGCTTCGATGTTTTGGCTGACATCATGGCTGCGCGTTCCATCCCAGAAACTTTCGGCCCGCGCGTTGTAATGGCCCAGCGTCCGATCGGCGATCTCCGTCAAGTCCCGCGCAGTCAACGCCATCGCTTTTTCGATCTCCATTCCGTCCCATGACCGCGCCGCTCGAAGTTCTGCGGCACACCTTCGGCCATACCGCTTTTCGCGGTCACCAGGCGGCGATCATCGACCATCTGGTCGCCGGCAACAACGCCATCGTGCTGATGCCCACCGGGGGCGGCAAATCGGTCTGCTATCAGATCCCCGCCTTGTGCCGCGAGGGCGTCGGCGTGGTGATCTCTCCGCTGATCGCTCTGATGCGTGATCAGGTGGAAGGCCTCCTCCAGGCCGGCGTGCGCGCCGCCGCGCTCAACTCCAGCCTGACCGACGAGGAGCGCTGGGATATCCGCGCCGATCTCCGTGCCGGGCGGCTCGACCTGATCTATGTCTCGCCGGAGCGGCTGCTGCTCTCGTCCTTCCTCGACATGCTCGACGAGGCCAAGATCGCGCTGTTCGCCATCGACGAGGCTCATTGTGTCAGCCAGTGGGGCCACGATTTTCGTCCCGAATACATGAAGCTCGACATCCTGGCGCAGCGCTTCCCTGGCGTGCCGCGCGTGGCCCTCACTGCCACGGCCGATCCGCAGACGCGCGAGGATGTCCGCCGCCGCCTCAAGCTCGACGGCGCGGAGCTGTTCATCTCGAGCTTCGACCGTCCCAATATCCGCTACGAGATCGCGCTGAAAGCCGATCCACGGCGGCAGCTTCTGGCCTTCATCCGCGAACGGCATGCGGGTGAGAGCGGCATCGTCTATTGCCTTAGCCGCGCCAAGGTCGAAGACACCGCCGAGTGGCTGAAGGGCCAGGGCATCGATGCCCTGCCTTACCACGCCGGCCTCGATTCAGCGACGCGCCAGCGCAATCAGGATGCGTTCCTCAAGGGCGAGGGTATCGTCGTCGTGGCCACCATCGCCTTCGGCATGGGCATCGACAAGCCCGATGTGCGCTTCGTTGCCCATTTCGATCTGCCCGGCAGTCTCGAAGCCTTCTACCAGGAGACCGGTCGTGCGGGGCGCGACGGATTGCCCGCCGAGACGATGCTGCTCTACGGCATGCAGGACGTGGTGCAGCGGCAGAAGATGATCGAAAGTGGCGAAGCGCCGCCTGAGGTGAAACGGGTTGAGCGCGCCAAGCTCGACGCGCTGCTGGGCCTTTGCGAAACCACCGGTTGCCGCCGCCAAGCGCTGCTGGCCTATTTCGGCGAGACACTGACCGAAGCTTGCGGCAATTG
>CAZNZI010000772.1:0-7263 GCA_964577475.1 uncultured Rhodospirillaceae bacterium | reverse complement strand
CGACACGGCTATCAATGCCTCTCGACCGCGCCGGCTGCCCTTACTGAAGGCCCCAGAGCTTGTTGAAGCCCGCGACGTGCACGTCGCCGTAGCCGCGGTCATACTCGGCCGGCGTGCCCGCCTCTTTGGCATTATCCTGGTCGAAAATGTGGTACGGCACCAGCAGATGGTGAACGGGATCGAGGCCGCACACGGTGCGCATGTCCGCGTCGACGAAACCGCGGCCGACCCAACCCACGCTTTCACCCACGTCCATTTCAACGTCGCCCTTCTGGATGGCGTCGATGATGAAGGGGGTACCGTTGAAGGTGGCGATTTTCACCTTGCCCGAACGGCCCGTGATCTTAAGCGCGGGGAAAACGAACTGCGTCATGCTGTCATAGATCGGCACGATGTAATTGATGGTGGGATCGGCATTGAGCGCAGCCTGAACGCTCGGCTGGATCTTCGACGACCATTCCGGGATCGGCGCGTTGATATAGCTCGACTTGCAGCTCGAGCCGCATTGGGCCGCCAGCTCATCGCGCATCGCCTTCACGTAGGGCGGCGTCGGCACGATTTCATCCGATCCAATGATCAGGACATTGGCCTTCTTATTCGTCTTGATCGTGATCCAATCGGCGATCAAGCGGCCGGCCAGCTGGTAGTCGACCTGCACCGAGTTGTCGATCGGCACCGCCGGCGACTGGGAATAATCGTAGATATGGGTGGACACCACCTTCACGCCGGCGGCGCGGGCGGCCTTGATCTGCGGGCCGAGCAGCGCCGGATCGGTGCCCCCCATCAGATCGATGAGGTCGTATTTCTGGGTCACGCCCGCTTCTATGGCCTGCACCCACTGTTCGGGCTTCGCCTGGTTGTTCCATTCATCGAGCTTGAAACCGACCTGCTTCGCTGCGGCCTGCATCGCGTTGACGATGTCCTGCGCGAAGGGATTGGCGCTGGAGACCGGGACGACCATGATCTTCTTGCCGGCCATGCATTTCTTGGCATCGAACGCCTTGCCCGGGTCGACGAATTTCGGCGGATTGAGGTGTTCGGCAATCAAGGCCTTCGCCTTATCGAGGCTGGCGTCATCGGCCAAGGCCACCGTCGCGCCGATGGCCGGCAACGCCGCCACAACCATCGATGTCAGCAATTTCTTCCCAAGACCCTTCATTCTCCCCTCCCGAGAAATTGGGCTGATGCAACAGCCGGCCCCGCGCCAGCCCTGCGCGATATGGGATGCCGAACTCGGCCCGCACTCCTGCGGCGATGTCGCAGCAACCCTAACAAGGCGTCCGGGGCGAGCGCAAGAACTTGTTATGATAAGTATGACCACTTTGTCCCGGGAGCCTGATAGGGTCCGCAGACTGCGCTTATGCCCGGCGTGATGGCTGCTATCCGCCAATCGCCTATCGCGGTCGGCGCCACGCCGATTCCCGGTGTTTACCGAAAGTGGTGGAACATTTTGGAACGACGGCCCCCACATTAGCCATCGGGCATATGTGCTCGTTTTTCGTATGTCTACAAACCTGACTGGCCTTCAATCGTCGAACCCAGAAGACCCGAATATTGGGATAGGCCGCTCAACGGCTAGGTTTTCGGCGAGGGCATCATACAAAGCGCGTAAACGAATCGGCGTCGCTGTTTTTCGTTTCGAAACTCCGGTCTTATCCAGCCTGAAATTTCGCACCCAATATCGCGTTCATGAACATCTGATGATATCGATCGGTATCGGCGCCGAAGATCACCCGTACGCCGGGCTCCGAACCCAGCTTCGGTTCGCCGAGGGCGCGCAGTTTTCTCCGGTCGACCACCAACATGCCGCGCGTCAGATCGCCGCTCGTCTCGACGCCGACGGACAGGGTGTAGGATTTCGTGATCAGCGTCGGATCCATGGCGAGGGCCAGCAGCAGACCGACATGGCCCGCGCATTCGCGCACGCCGTAAATGGTCTCGTAAAAGTCGATATAGTACGGAACCACCTTGGCAAGATGCTGCACGCCGGGATGGTCCACCTTGCCCATCACCTGGACGTCGTCGTTGGTGATCCGCGCGTGCATCGTCACGTCGAGGCTCAAAATCGTCAGCGGCAGTTCGGGGTCGCAGATGATTTTCGCGGCCTCCGGATCGCCATGGACGTTCGCTTCGGCGACTGGACTCGTATTGCCTGACGCGGCGATGGCGCCGCCCATCCAATAAATCACGCCCACGGTCTTCATCACTTCAGGATCGATTCGGTAAGCCAGGGCCAGGTTAGTCGCCCGGCCCATCGAGACGATGGCGAGGTCCTTTCCGTACTTGCGGATCTGCTCGAGCATGTAGATCGGCCCGTACCCCGGAGTGACCCGATCGGACAGATCGATCTTGCCGAGCGGGCCGCGCGCATAAGTGCCGTGCACTTGCGGGGCGGGACCGCAGCCATCGATCAGCGGCCGGGACGCGCCGCGCACGACAGGGATTTGCTTGCCCATCAGCCCGACCAGTTCGAGCGCATGGTTGGTGCAATCCTCCAGCGAGCCGTTGCCGTAGGACGTGACGATCCCGACGATGTCGATCTGATCGGACAGCATGCCATGCACGAAGGCCATGGCGTCATCGAGCCCGGTATCCGAATCGATCAAAACCTTTTGCACAGCGGTGGTCTCCATTTTTCTGAGCTCAAGAATTCGACTCGCGCCAGTCGCGATGTTTACTCGTCTGCCCGATGCCCGGGTTGAATGTGTTGGTGGGATCGAGCCTGCGATAAAAATCACGGAGCGCGGGTTTCGCCTTGTAGAGATGCCCCACATTGTGCTCGGCCGGATATTCGGCGCCGCGCTCATCCAGCAGGTCCCAGATGGCATGTTCGATCGCCAGGCAGTCCTCGCCTTTCTTCACGAGATATTCCTGGTGCATCACATGGCAGAAGAAGTGCCCGCAATACACCTTGACGGCGAGTTTGGAATCAATCTCTTCCGGCAGAGTTTCGAACCACTCAATGGTATTGCGTGGGAGTGCCACATCGATTGCGACAATGTCTTCGACAGTCTGCGGATGAACGGCGCGATGCCGGACAACGGCGCCTCCGACCGCAAAGCGATTGAGAAACGCATCTCTCCCCTCGCCTTCGGTGCATTCGAAAAAATCACCGTTGGCGGAGGGAAATAGCTGAGCGAGATAGACGCGCGCCTCTTCTATGCCATCATCGCCCACGCGCACCATCAAGTGGTGGGCGAAGCGATCGCGATACGCATCGAGCCGCGACGGCAGGTGGTGAGGCAGGAGCCTGACGAAACCCTGGATGAGGCGATCGGTGACAGCCGCGCCCCATCCCAGCCGCTCGGTCAACCCATCGAACCAGCTCTTGACCGCAAACGCCTTCGGCACACGATCGGTGCCGAAATGCCGGACGAACAGAAACACGTCCTTGCCGTAGTCGCGGCTCGCATCATAGGCGCTGCGATGCATGTACTCGCCGGCGATCGGCAGGCTCCGGAACGCGGTCAGCATGTGGCGCCGGATGGCCTCGAGTTCGGCCGGATCATTCGACCCCACATAGAAGACGGCCGTATCGGTGTCGGCCGGAAACGTGTCGAGACGAACCGCGAAGACCGCGAGCTTGCCGGCCGATCCCGAAGCCTCGAAATGGCGGCGCGGGTCCGCGTTGAAACGCGCGGGACTGGCGGCGGTCACGTCGCGCACATGCGCTTGGTACTGCCGGTCGGACGCCCACTGATCCGCCGAATGCTCGATGTCGGACGCGCCGAAACGCCCATGGTCGAGGCGGTCCAGGATTTCTTCGGCCTGATCGCCGAGGTCGATCCCAAGATGATTGACCAGGCTCAATTGCCCGGCGGCGTCGATCTGGGCGAACAGCGCGCATTGGGTGAAAGCCGGGCCGCGGCGGATCAAAGAACCGCCCGAATTGTTGCAGACGCCCCCGGTCACCGACGCACCGATACAGGATGAGCCGATGACCGAATGAGGCTCGCGTCCGATGCCGCGCAGGCGCTTTTCCAATTGGTCCAGGGTCGCGCCCGGCAGGCAAATGACTTGTTTGCCGCCATCGATCAGGTCGATGCGAGTGATCCGCAGCGTATTGATGATGACGATGGGGCGGTCGTAGCCTCCCCCGTCAGGTGTCGACCCGCCGGTGAGTCCGGTATTCGCCGCCTGGCAAATCACGATCGTGCCGAAATCGACGCAGGCCTTCAGGCAGCGCCACTGCTCCAGCAGGCTTCCCGGCCTGACGACGGCGAGTACGGGCCCGTCACCATAACGATAGCCTTTGCGAAATCGGCGCGTTTCCCTGTCGCCCACGAGCACATATTTTGCACCGGCGATTGCGCGCAGCCTGTCTATCAACTCCATCATGGCTTCATCGCGAAAAGCAGCCTGAATTCAGAGTTCGACGCCGAGCCGCCGCGCGGCCCCCCGGATATGGCGCTGCATGGCGCGGCGGGACGCAGCCACATCCGACTTGGCGATCGCTTCGTAAATGGGAGCGTGTTCGGCGATGGTGGCCTCGACCACCTCCTCGAGCTCGTTAGAAATACGTGCCTCGAGGATCGTCTCTCGCATGGTCTGCGAGATGAAGCTGAGAAACGTCACCATATAGTCGTTGCCCGTGGCCATCGCGACGCGCCGGTGAAACTCGAGATCCGCGTCGATGCCGATGTCGGACCATTTGTCGGCGCCGGTCATCTTGTCCAGCGCCCGCGCGATATCGTTCAGCTGCTCTTCGGTGCGGCGCGAAGCGGCGAGGCCTGCCGACTCGATCTCCAGGGTGGCCCGGAGTTCGAACAAGCCTCGGATTTTGGGACTCTCACGGAGAGACGCGCTGTCGATACGGATCGACAAGCGGCCTTCGGGCGGAAGTACAAAGGCGCCGACACCCTGCCGGGAATCAAGCACGCCGTCCGATCGCAGGCAGGCGATCGCTTCCCGCACGACGTTGCGGCTGACGCTGAATTGGGCCGCGAGTTCATGCTCGGTGGGCAACTGATCGCCGGGCTTGAGCCGCCCGCGATCGATTTCGCGCTGAATCAGCGACGCCACCTTTAGATGCAGGGGCTCGGCCCTGGCGACTGCGCCGAACGCGCTTTTTCTTCGTGCCGACATCGATCATCCCTTTGGCAGGGTGCTTCAGTTGGTGTTTCAGACGGCGTGGAGTTCGGTCCCAACGCCCAAACCCAACATTCATCCCAAATTCTATATGAGATTCCCGGTTGCCCTACAACCGGATAATATGTATTGAAGGATTAATAGCGCCAATTTGAAGGGGGAGACCACGAAATGAGCAATCTCAAGAGCATTCTTCTCGCCTCGGCCGTCTTGGCCGGGCTGGGCACCGCGGCGCGCGCCGACGACGCGCTCTCCATCGTGATGGTGTCGCCCAATCCGGTCGGGGTTAACGACTATCTGAAACTCGGCGTCGCGGGCACCCAGGAAGCCGCCCAGGCGCAGGGCGGCACCGCCAAGATCTTCGAAAGCGTCGATCCGATCACGCGCAAGCGCGACTTGGACGCGGCGGCAAAAGACGGCGCCAAAATCGTGGTTTCGCTCGGCTTCGAATTCACCGATCTCCTCACCGATGTCGCCAAGGCCCATCCGAAGACGGCGTTCATTGCCGTCGACTACTGTCCGAAGGAGCAGCCGGCCAATGTCTACTGCGTCGCCTTCCGCGAGCACGAGATGAGCTATCTGGCCGGTGCGGAAGCGGCGTGGCTGAAGCCGGGCGGAACGTTCGGCTCGATCGGCGGCGTCGATATTCCGCTGATCCATCGCTACACGGATTCCTTCCTCGATGGCGTCAAGCACACCGACCCCAGCGCGAAGATCCGGCCGGTGCAGTGGGTCGGCGGCCCCAATCCGTTTTCCGATCCCGCCCGCGCCTCTCAGATCGCCCAGGCGATGTTCTTCGACAATGTCGACGTCATCCTGGTGGGCGCCGGCGCGTCAGGCGGCGGCGTGATCAATGCCGCGCAGGGCATGCCTGGCAAGCTGGCGGTGGGCGCGGACGCCAATCAATGCCCGACCGCGCCCAACGCGGTGCTCGACAATGTGGAAAAGCGCGCCGACCGCGGCATCGTCTATGCCGTGGACCAGTTCCTGAAGAACAGCCTCGGCCGAGCCATCAGCGTCGGCCTGAAGGAAGGCGCGGTAACGCTCACGACCGACGGTGACGATCCCGCGAAGACCCAGTGCGTCGCCGGACAGCACCCCAACGTGCTCAAGAAGGTGAAAGCCCTGCGCGACGATATCATCTCCGGCAAAGTTGTCGTCAAAGACCCGATGGGCGGCTGATGTGAAGTCGGCCGGCCTGCTTCCAAGCGGGCCGGCCCCGTCCTTCGTTTTCACGGTGGGTGAACGTGGACTACATCCTCGAGGCTCGAGGCATTGAGAAGCGGTACGACGCTCTGGTCGCGAACCGAGGCGTCAATCTCAAGGTGAGACAGGGCGAAATCCACGCCGTCATGGGCGAGAACGGCGCCGGCAAGTCGACCTTGATGGCGATCCTGTTCGGTATGGTGCAGCCCACGGCCGGCAGCATTTTCTTGCGCGGCCAGGAAGTCAAGTTTACCTCCACCCTCGACGCGATTGCCGCGAAAGTCGGCATGGTGCATCAGGCCTTCAAGCTTTTCCCGAGTCTCACGGTCTGCGAGAACATCGTTTTTGGCGCCGAACCCACGCGCGCCGGGTTTCTCGACATGAAAGCCGCGCGGGACCACGTCGCGGCCCTGGCCCGTACGCATCACCTCGACATCAATCCCGACAGTATCGTCGGACAGCTTCCCATCGGGTTGCAGCAGCGCGTTGAAATCCTCAAGGCGCTCTACCGAGACGCCGAGATTCTCATTCTCGATGAACCCACCGCGGTCCTGTCGCCGTCCGAGCGCGATGGCCTGCTCAAAATCATGCGTGAGCTCGCTGCGAGCGGCAAAACGATCCTTTTCGTCACACACAAGCTCAACGAGATCATGGCCGTGTCGGACCGCGTCACGGTGATGCGGCGCGGCGAGATCACGGACGAGATGGTGACGGCCGAGACCACGTCGGACGCCATCATTCGCGCGATGACCGGCCGCGATGTGAGCCGAGAGCTCACCAAGCCTCAAAGCGCTTTAAGCGAGGCCTTGCTGGAGATTCGCGGCCTGACCGTCGGTGCCTCGACGAAACCGTCCCTCGACAATGTGACCTTCTCGGTCCGCGCGGGCGAGATCGTGGGGATCGCGGGGGTCGCCGGGAACGGCCAAACGGAACTGGTCGATGCGATCACCGGCAATATTCGTTCTGACC
>CAZNZI010000771.1:0-8462 GCA_964577475.1 uncultured Rhodospirillaceae bacterium | reverse complement strand
TCACGATCGCGGCCTTGCCCGACGCGCCTCCGATCGTCGAGGGCGTCATCAATGTCAGGGGCCGCATCCTGCCCGTGCTCGATATCCGCGGGCGGTTCGGGCTGCCGCCGAAGCCGCTCGATCCCGACGATCACATGATCGTCGCCCGGACATCGAATCGGGCCGTGGCGCTGCGGGTGGACCGCGTCAGCGATTTCATGGCGATCGCCGATGCGGATATCGTTCCGGCGACCGATATGCCGTCAGTCGGCACGATGGTTGCCGGTGTCGCCAAGCTTCCCGACGGCTTGGTGGTCATCCATGATCTCACCGCCTTTCTCTCGACCGCCGAGATCATGTCGCTCGACGCCTTGGGCTTGCAGTCGTGACCGAAGTACAGGACCGGGATTTGATCGACGCGGCGCTCGGCGCGCTCCAGCGCCGGTCGGGTTGGGTCTTTCCTCAGGGGCGCGCGGGCGAAGTCAGCCGCGTGATCCACAAGATATGGCGCGTCGTAGGTCAGTTGCCCGTCGGCGCCTTCGCCACCCTTCTCGAGTCGGACTCGACGGTGTTCGACCGCCTGATCGACGAGCTTGCCGTCGGCGAATCCTATTTCTTCCGCGAGCCGGCGCATTTCGACCTGATCAGAAGCCAGATCCTGCCTGAATTCCTGATGCGCGGCAGCGATCGGTCATTCAGCGTATGGAGTGCCGGCTGCGCTTCCGGCGAAGAGGCTTATTCCCTCGCGATCCTGTTCGAGCAAGAGGCGATGGCCCATCGGGCTATCATCACGGGCACCGATCTGTCGCCCGCGGCTCTTCGAAACGCCGAGCAGGCCCGCTATCGGCCCTGGTCCTTGCGGAGCAACGATACCGCTTTCGTGGAGCGCTATTTCGAGAAGGAGGGCGAGTACGCTTGTCTCTGCGACCGGATTCGCAAGCGGGTGCGCTACGAGCGGCACAATCTGAACAGCGATGCGCTGCCGCCATTCGCAGAGAAGCTGGACCTGATTCTCTGCCGCAATGTCATGATCTATTTCGATACGGAAACGATCGCGCGGCTGGCGCGGTTGCTGTTCGGTGCGTTGGGCGAGGATGGCTGGCTGCTGACGGCGCCCGCCGATCCGCTGTTGACCCCTTACGCACCCTTCATCGCGACCAAGACTCCCGCCGGGATCGTCTACCGCCGCCAGGCGCCGGATGCCCTGTCGCCGATCGCCGCCGAGGATTTCCGATTCACCGAAGAGCGCGTGAAACCACGCAACGTACCGGCGCCCGCATCCATCCCGGAATGGCAGCCTCTGCGATCCGCTGCGTTCGAGGCGGAATTTCCGTCTGCCCTGAGGGACTCCGTGGGCGACGGGCTCGATCATGCGCCCCCGCCAGCGGTGGTTTCCGATGTCCAGGCTCTGGCGTTGCGCATTCGGACCCTTGCCAATCTTGGCGATCTGTCCGCCGCCAGCCGTGAAGTGGATGGCGCGCTTGAACGCTATCCGCTCCTTCCGGAACTGCATTATCTGCGCGCGCTCATTTCGCTCGGCCAGGGCAAGGATGGCAGTGCCGTCGCCGCGTTGCGGCGCACGATCTATCTCGATCGCAACCTGGCCGTCGCTCATTTCGCCCTGGGCGCCGTTCGGCGGCGCAAGGGCGACACCGCTCTGGCACGGCGCGCCTTCGAAAATGTCGCGGCGATCTGCGATGCCGCGGCCCCCGAGCAGCCTCTGCCGCAAGGCGAAGGCGAGACGGCGGCCGTGTTGGCGAATGCGGCGCGCAGAGAGTTGGCGCGGCTGCAAGGCGACGGTGGGCGGTGACCATGTCGAGTGAAGCGCGCCGTATTCTGGATGAAAGGGCTGCGCGTCTGGCCCGGCCGATCGAGGCTGGTTCGCAGGACGGTGCGCTCGACTTCATCATCCTGTCCATGGGCGGCGGCCGCTACGGTATCGAGGTTCGCTTTACCTTGGAAGTGGTGCGCGAACCGATCTTGGCTCCCATACCCAACGCACCCGATATCGTCGCCGGCGTCGTCAATTGGCGCGGAACGATATTGCCCGTGTTCGATCTGCGCCGGCTGTTCGGCCTGGCGCGGGACGACCAGCCCGGCACGACGGTGACTGTCATCGGCGACGGTGCTGCGGAATTCGGCATCCAGAGCCGGGAGGATGTCGGCAAAGTGTCGCTCCACCCGCAGGAGATTCGCGCCGACGTCACGGCGACCTTCGGCATCGACCCATCGCTGGTCAGAGGCGTAACGGCCCAGGCGGTCGTTATCCTCGACGCGGCGGCGCTTTTGAAGGATCCGCGGTTATTTGTCGGATCGACCAGCAGTACTCGCGATGAGAGGGGAGGAAGCACATGATCGGGCTCAAGACGGTGCGGGCAAAATTGGCGCTGGGCTTTGCGATTGGCCCGCTCGTGTTGCTCATCATCGGCGTGGTCTCGCTGATCAATTCGCAGGCGCTCCTGCGGGCGAGAACCGAACGCGCGACGGCCGTGCAGACCGTCGCGATGTGCCAGGAATTGCTCTATCACCTCGTCGATGCCGAGACCAATGCACGGGGATACTTCATTGCCGGCACGGACACGTTCCTGAATCAGTATCGTGGCGCTGCGTCGAAAATCAATGACACCCTGGTGCGCTTCACTGCCGCAATCAACAAGGCGGAGAGCCACGAGTCCGGTCCTGACGTGACGACGTTGATCCGGATGAAGATGGAGCGGCTTCAAGCCAATGTCCAACTCCGCAGCGACAAGGGGATCGACCCGATCATTCCCCTTGTGGCCAGCAACAAGGGACAGGATCTGACCGACCAGATTCAGGCGGCGATCGGCCAGGTCGAACAAAAGGCCCGTGACGCCCTTGAGCGGACGGAGAACGAGACCGCCCATCTGAACCAGCAGATATTCGATACGATCGTCTACGGGACCATCGCCAGCATCGTCGTCCTGATTCTGGCGGGCGCCTTCTTCTCGAACAGCATCACTAAGCCGATTCGGGCGATGGTCGAAGCTCTGTCTTCGGCCTCGGCCGAGATCCTGGCCGGCACGACCCAGCAGGCGGCCGGCATGCGTGAACAGAATTCCGCCGTCACCGAAACCGTCGCGACCGTCGACGAGGTGTTGCAGACGGCGGAGCAGGCCGCACAACGGGCCATCGTCGTATCGGAATCGTCGCAGCGCGCTGCCGATGCGAGCGAAGCCGGCCGCAAAGCCGTGGACCAGTCGATGGATGCGATGAACGTGGTGCGCGAGCGCACCTCCACCGTGGCGGAAGGCATTCTGGCCCTGGCCGGCCAGGCGCAATCCATCGGCGACATCGTCGCTTCGGTCAACGACATCGCCGAGCAGATCAACCTGCTCTCGCTGAACGCGGCGATCGAGGCCTCGCGCGCCGGCGAGCACGGCCGCGGCTTCAATGTCGTAGCCAGCGAGATCAAGGTGCTCGCCGACCAGTCCAAACGCGCGACCTCACAGGTTCGCCAGATCCTCGGTGACATCCAGAAGGCAACCAATGCCGCGGTGATGGTGACCGAAGAGGGAACCAAAAGCGTGGCCGACGCGATCAAGACGATCACCGAGGCGGGAACCACGATCCGCATGCTCACCGAATCCGCCAATGATGCGGCCGAGGCGGCGGCGCAGATCGCGGCCTCCGCGGGGCAACAGACCACCGGGATGCGCCAGATCCATCAGGCCATGCAGAATATCAACCAGGTCAGTGCGCAGAATGTCACGGCGACCAATCAGTCCGAACAGGCCATCCGCCATTTGACCGATTTGGGCGGTGGGCTGAGGGAACTGGTCGCCTAGGTTTGGCATGGACAACGAACGCCTCCTGCGGCGGCTGATCGCGACCTTCGTCGCCGAACTCGACGATCGCCTGCCCGCGCTCGAACGCGATTTCCTGGCGCTGGAAAAGACGAAAGACCAGGGGGCGCGGAGCGAGTTGTTCGCCTCAGTGCTGAGGGCATTGCATACGATCAAGGGTGCGGCCGGTTCGGTGAGCGCGGCGCCGGTCGTTTCCGTCACCCACCGCCTGGAAGAGGTCGTTCTCGCGGCGCGCAACGGCGGATTGCCGACCGATCGTGTGTTCTTCGATTCGGTGCTACCGGCGATCGATGCGATCGGCGATGCGGGGCGGCGGCTGCAAGGCGGCGAAAATCTCAACGACGCGCCGATTGCCGAAGCGGCGCGGATCCTGGGGCGTCCCGGAAGCCCCGTGGCGCTATCGGCCCGGCCGCCCGTCGAGCCCGGCCCGCACCCTCGGGAGCAGGGAGACCGCCAGGGTCCGCCGGCATCGCAGCCGATCGGCCGGGACGACGCGCCGGCCGCGCCGGTCGACACGTCGACCGAGGAAGCGGTGCAGACGACGCCCGTGCATCAGCCCGCGTTGAAGTCATGGGACACGCTGCGCATATCGGCCAACAAGCTGGATGCCTTGCTCATCCGCAGCGGAGAGCTGCTGACTGCCCGCCACCGGTTCGATGATCGTCATGGAGCCGCCGTCGAACTTCTGTCGCTCGCCAACGATCTGCGCCGAAGCTGGCGTGATGCTGAAGCCGATATCGCGGTCATGCTGCGTACGCAGCAGGACGGCGAAGCACCAGGACGGAACGTGCGGCGCAGCCGCTCGCGGCGCGAGCTGGATAAGCGCATCGGCGGCTGCGCCAATTTGATGGCGCAGCTTGAACGTGGGATGCAGACTCTGACGACCCAGTTGGGCGCGGATTGCCGAATTCTGCATCAAACCAGTGCGCCGCTGGACTCCGACATTCGAAGCCTTCGCATGTTGCCGTTCGCCACGGCCTGCGAAGGCCTGGAGCGGATGGTCCGCGACATGGCGGGCGAGGCGGCGAAGAACGTGGTACTGGTCGTCGAAGGCGGGGAGATCGAAGTCGACCGCGCGATTCTCGACGGTATCAAAGAGACCTTGCTGCATGCCGTGCGCAATGCGGTCGACCACGGCATCGAGCCCGCCGCCCTGCGCAAGACCAGCGGCAAGCCCGAGACCGGCCGGGTGTCGATCAAGGCGCAATTGGATGGGCAGCGGCTGGCGGTCGCCATCGGCGACGACGGCCAGGGAATCGACGTGACGGCGATCCGCGACCGCCTGGCCGCAATGGGCAAGCCGGTCCCCGAGGATCAGCGCGATCTCATCCGCAGCATTCTTCTTCCCGGATTCTCGACGGCCAAGACGGTCAGCACGGTTTCCGGGCGGGGCGTAGGACTCGACATTGTCGCCGAGAAGGTCGCCGGCCTCCGCGGCACGCTCGATATCCAGAGCATCTGGTCGAGAGGAACGCAGATCCTCATCTCCGTTCCCCTGACTCTGACGACCATACGTGCCGTCCTTGTGCGGATCGGCGGCCAGGTGTTCGGCATCGAATCGGCCATGGTCGACCGCGTGTTGCGGGTTTCCGCCAAAGACCTCAAATCGGTCGAAGGACGGGATGCGGTTGTCGTCGACGATGTTCCGACCCCGGTGGTGGGGCTTGAGGAAATGCTGGGCAAGGGAAGTCCCGAGGCGGTCGCGCGGCAGCGGCCCGCCCTCCTGCTCTCCTCCAAAGGACGCCGGCTGCTCTTCGCGGTCGATGAGGCCTTGTCCGAACGCGAACTCGTGGTCACATCGCTTGGTGCGCGGTTGCGCGAGATTCCCCTTATCGTCGGCGCCAGCATTCTATCGGATGGCCGCGTCGGCCTTATTCTCGATCCGACATCCCTGGTCGACAGCGCTTTTTCGAGCGGGGGACGGAGCGGCTGGACCAAGCCAGACGAGAGTGGCGCGCCGGCCCGAAAGCGGCTGCTGGTGGTCGACGATTCCCTCACGGTCCGCATGCTGGAGAAGAGCATTCTCGAGGCGGAGGGATTCGAGGTCGTCGTGGCCGCCAATGGCGACGAAGCCTGGCAGCTGCTCCTCGCCGGCGGCGCCGATCTGGTGATTTCGGATGTCGAAATGCCGGGGATGGACGGGATAACGCTGACCGAGTCGATCCGGGCCTCGAACCGGTACCGCGGCTTGCCGGTGATCCTGGTGACGGGGCGCGAGTCCGATGCGGATCGGGAGCGCGGCATGGCGGTGGGCGCCAATGCCTATCTGCCCAAAAGCGCCTTCGACCAAAAGGAATTGCTTGCAACCATCGCACAAATCTTGTGACCATATGGTCTTATGATCCGTGTGCTGATCGTAGACGGCTTGGCCGCCCGCCGCGAGCGTCTGCGTGAGCTGCTTGGCAGTGACCCGTCCATTACGATCGTCGGAGAAACGGCGCGCGCACGCGAAGCCAAGGAAGCCGCGCATCGGTTGAAACCCAGCATCATCGTGATCGCCGACCGCTTGCCGGGTGCCGGCGGTCTCGACGTGACGGCCGAAATCATGACGGAGACACCGGCGCCGGTCGTCATCATTTCCGAAGAGCATGATCCGGGCAATGTGGCGGCAGCCATGAACGCCCTTCGCATGGGTGCCCTCACCATCCTTGCCGTTCCGGATGCGGCCAACGCGACGGAGAGCCGGCGCTTCATCTCCACCATCAAGGCGATGTCTCAGGTTCGCGTGGTGCGCCGCTGGCGAGAACCGGCGCAAACGCCGCCGCAGCGCGCCGCGGCGCCGCGGCCGGGAGGCGGTCAACCGTCTTCCGAGGCGGAAAAACGCGGGACGGCGGCGATCCGCGCCGTTGCCATCGGCGCTTCGACGGGCGGTCCGGCCGCGATCCATCATGTCCTGAGCGAACTGCCGGGCGACTTCTCGCCTTCCATCCTGATCGTCCAGCACATCGCCAAAGGCTTTCTCGACGGCCTGGTCCAATGGCTGTCCACCACCTCGCCCCTGGCGGTGAAGATCGCCGAGGATGGCGAACTTGCGAAGCCGTCGACGGTCTATATCGCTCCCGACGACCGTCACCTCGGCCTTACTTCGGGAGCCCGCATCCATCTCCACGACGGCCCGGCGATCGGCGGCTTCCGGCCGTCGGCCACCTATCTGTTCGAGAGTGTCGCCAAGGCCCTGGGCCCCGCATCGATCCATGTCATCATGACGGGCATGGGGCGTGACGGCGTGGATGGGCTCGCCGCGGCCCGG
The DNA here is from genome assembly GCA_964577475.1 of uncultured Rhodospirillaceae bacterium. Taxonomy (GTDB): domain Bacteria; phylum Pseudomonadota; class Alphaproteobacteria; order Rhodospirillales; family Magnetospirillaceae; genus JASHSH01. The sequence continues at coordinate 1,409 of CAZNZI010000771.1, read as the reverse complement.
GCCGCCGGCGCGGACGTGATCGCGCAGGACGAAGCGAGCTCCATCATATTCGGCATGCCCGGCATGGCCGTCGAAGCCGGCGTCGTCACGCGCATCACGCCGCTGGCGGAGATCGGCCGGGAACTCGTTCATCTGACGGCACGCTGACGGCAGCCGATCCGCCTTAAGAGACGTGTCGCGATCTCGTGGGAATTTCATAGCAGAGCCGTTGGTTGAAGCGTTTCTTCCCCGCGTGATATTCCGCCTCTAATCAGAATTCGCGATGCGAATTTTGGTGTGGGGGCCGCCGCAGCGGTTGGCGCGGTGGCAAGTGGGGCATCCCCTTTCGATCGCCGTCGTGATGTCGCTCTGTCACCGCGATCCGTCGATGTCCCGAGGATCAGGTCGGGGCAGGGATGCGCGCTTTTTCTGGGCTGTCGGCTAAAACCCGTTTCGTGTCCGTGGCGGCGGCGCTCGCCTTCGCGGTCAATGTCTCAACCGCTTATTCTTCCGCCCTCCCGACACCGGATCAGCCCAACGCTGGCAAGGTGCTGCGCGAGATCGAGAAGACGCCCGGTATCCAGCAGAAGACCCCGGCGCCGCTGGCGCCGCCCAGCGAGCCCGCGGCCGAAGCGCCCTTGCCGTCGAAGCCGGGTGAGACGGTCTTCGTGGCGGCATTCCATATCGTCGCCACCCGGTTTCCCGAGAGTGAACTGCAGCAGGTGGTGAAGCTCTATGTGGGGCAGCGCCTCGGCCTGTCCGATCTCCAGGCGGCGGCGCGGCGCATCAGCGACTATTACCGCCAGCACGACGTGCTCGCCCACGCGATTCTGCCGCCGCAGACGATCAAGAACGGCATCGTCGAGATCGACGTGATCGAAGGCAGCATCGGCAAGATCACGGTCGATCCCTCGAACAAGGCCCGGCTCGATCCGGACATCGCGAAAGACATCGTCGCCAACCGGCTCGATGGCGGCGACGTCAAACCCTCGGAACTCGACGAGGCGGTCGCGGTGGTCAACGAGATCCCCGGTGTGAAGGCCAGCAGCACGCTGGTGGCCGGCGCGAATCAGGGCGAAACCGACATCGTCCTCAAGCTCGAGAACAAGCCGATCGTCAACGGTTCGGCCACCGTCGACAACGGCGGATCGGTCTCGACCGGGCTCTGGCGCGGCATCGTATCGGTCTCCGCCGACGACCCGCTCGGCCGTGGCGAGCAGTTCTCCGCCATGGGACTGAAGACGGAAGGCAGTTCCTATCTCAAGCTGAGCGCCGGCCTGCCGGTGGGATTCACGGGTGCGTCGCTGGCCGTCTACGCCTCGGCGCTCGACTACACGGTCGGCTGGGAGTTCGAGAACCTGAAGCTCCACGGCTCGGCCTGGACCGTCGGTTCGATGCTCACCTATCCGATCCGGCGCGCCGACGATTTC
>CAZNZI010000770.1:0-3599 GCA_964577475.1 uncultured Rhodospirillaceae bacterium | reverse complement strand
GAGCCGGTGCGCGCGGCTTAGACCGCGCCCCTAAAGCGCACCCTCGTGTTCCAGGAGCCACCGCTTGCGCGGCATACCGCCACCATAGCCGGTGAGCGATCCGTCCGAGCCGATCAGCCGGTGGCACGGCACGACGACACTGACCGGGTTGGCGCCGTTGGCCGCACCGACCGCGCGGATCGCCGCGGGCTTCCTGATCGTCTGCGCCAGCTCGGCATAGGCGCGCGTGGCGCCCGCCGGAATCCGCCGCAATGCCCGCCACACGACGTTCTGGAAATCGGTCCCCGCGAAAGCCACCGGCAGCGTATCGATGACATCGAGCCGGCCCCGGAAATAGCCGCGCATCGCCTTGCTCAATCCGTGCGGATCGCGCTTCTGGGTCAGGGCAATGCCCTTGGGCCCGTATTGCCGGCGCAATAGCCCGCGCATCCGGCTTTCGTGTTCGGTCCAGTCAACGGCGCGGAGATGTCCCTCGCCATCCGCCACAACGATCAGCTCGCCGATGGGCGTCGGCAGGCGGTCGAAGAACAGTTGTAGCGGCTCGGCCATGGCGCCTCAGTCGTCGTAGGGATTCTTCTGCTCGCGCATGATGAGGCGGATCGGCACGCCGGGCAGGTCGAAGGTTTCCCGCAGCGTATTGATGAGATAGCGCGAATAGGATTCAGGCAACGCATCGGCGCGCTGGCTGAAGAAGGCGAAGGTCGGCGGCCGGGCTTTGACCTGGGTGCCGTAGCGCAGCTTGATGCGCGTGCCGCCCTTGGCGACCGGCGGCGGGTTCTGCGCAGTCGCCTCGTCGAGCCAGCGGTTGAGCGCGGCGGTGGGAATGCGGCGGTTCCAGGCCTCATAGGCCTTGCGCACCGCCTTCATCAGCTTCTCGGTGCCGGTGCCTTCGAGCGCCGAGAGCGTCACCGTGGGCACGCCTTTGGCCTGGGCCAGCGCGGCTTCGAGCCGGTCCGACAGGCGGCGGAGCGCGGTATTGCGATTCTCGACCGCGTCCCATTTATTGACCGCGATCACCAGGGCACGCCCTTCCTTCAGCACCAGATCGGCCACCGTGAGATCCTGCTTGTCGAGGATCGCGTTGGCGTCGAGCACCAGCACCACCACATGGGCCATGCGGATCGATTCGATCGTGTCATGGGTGGCGAGCTTTTCCACCGCATCGTCGATCCGCGCGCGGCGGCGCAGGCCGGCCGTGTCGACCAGAATGATCGCCTGCCCGCGGTGTTCCCATTTCGTGGCGATGGCGTCGCGCGTGATGCCGGCTTCGGGTCCGGTGAGCATGCGCTCTTCGCCAAGCAGGCGGTTCACCAGCGTCGACTTGCCGACATTGGGGCGGCCGACGATGGCGATCTGGATCGGCCTTGTGTCTTCTTCCGGCGGCGCTTCTTCGGGAATCTCGCCCTCGATGGAGACGTCGGTCACCACCTTCGACAGCGCGCCTTCGTCTTCCGCGTCGTCGCCCTCGAAGGCGCCGGCCTTTTGCGCATGGGGCAGCAGCGCCTCATAGAGTCCGTCGAGCCCTTCGCCATGGGCGGCCGAAATCGGCACGGGATCGCCGAGACCCAGTTGGAACGCATCGAGCAAGCCCGGCTCGCCCGCCTTGCCTTCGCATTTGTTGGCCAGCACGATGACCGGCCGCGACGATTTGCGCAGCTGCCGCGCGAAAGCGGAATCGTCGGGCGTGATGCCGGCGCGCGCATCGACCATGAACAGCACCACATCGGCGGCGGCCACGGCGCGTTCGGTCTGGGCCCGCATGCGGCCTTCGAGCGAGTCGGCATCGGCATCTTCGAGCCCCGCCGTATCGACCAGGGTGAACGCCATGTCGGCGATATTGCCCTTGCCCTCGCGGCGGTCGCGCGTGACACCCGGCCGGTCGTGGACCAGTGCGCGGCGGCGGCCGATGAGCCGGTTGAACAGGGTGGACTTGCCCACATTGGGGCGCCCAACGATGGCGACGGTAAACGGCATGACGCGGCTGCGGGCCTCCGGCCCAATCAGCGCTGAGTCGGCGGCAGACTCAGCGCCGGCTCAGCGATAGGCGACCAACTCGCCCGAGTCGGTCACGAAGATCAATGTCTTGTCGGCCACGATCGGCGCGATGGTCACGCTATCCGGAAGATCGATCTGCCCCATGATCGTGCCCTTGTAAGGCGAGATCGCGAGCGCCGTGCCTTCGGACGAGGCGACGATCAGGCGATCGGACGCGAGGACCGGACCAGCCCAGACGATACGGCCGGTCTTGTCGTCGGGGTCGTGCCACTGCTGCAGCGGCGTCACCCATACGACCTGTCCCGTATCGGCGCGGAAGCAGACGATGGCCGGCGTGTTGGTGACGACGAACAGGAAATCGCCGGCCACCCAGGGCGTCTGGATCGAACCGACGGTGCGGTCCCACAGGCGCCGGCCGGTGGCGAGATCGACGGCGGCCAAAGTATCGCTGTTGCTCGCGGCGAAGACGCGGCCCTTGTCGATCACGGGCAGGCCGCGGATGTCGGTGAGCGTCGCGATCTCGTTGGTGCGCTTGAGGACGTTGAGCGTGTCGCTCCAGAGCTGTGCGCCGTTCTCGATGCGCAGCGCGAACAACTCGCCGGAACTGTAGGGCGAGACCACCGTATTGCCGTCGATCGCCGGGCTGGTGCCGCCCATCAGCAGCGTTTCTTCCTCGATGCCGCTATGGGTCCAGAGCAGGCGGCCGTCGTCTTCCGCGAGCGCCACCGTGGTGTTGAGCACGGTGATCATCACGAGACGGCCGGCGCGGGCCGTCGGCGCGCCGCGCACCGGCGCGGGAAGCGGCTTGCGCCATTTCACCGCGCCCGATTTCGGATCGAGGCTGACCACCTCGCCGAAGCCGGTGGTGACGAACAGGCCGCCGTGATCGAAAGCCAGGCCGCCACCATAGCTGCCGTTATCGGCGTCCTTCACCGAGAGATCGACATGCCAGAGCCGGTCGCCGTTCCGCAGGTCGAAGGCCGACACGTTCGATTCGGCATCCATCGCGAAGACGTGGCCGCCGGCGACGATCGGCTGGGTGAAAAAGGCGCGGCGCTTGTCGCTGCCCGACCCGACATCGGCCGTCCAGGCGCGGCGCAGATCGGACCCCAGCGCCAGATGATACATCGCATGCGGCGAGAATCCGCCGGCCTGCGGCCAGCTCGCCACCACTTCCGGCGGCGGCAGGACCACGGTGGCACCGGCGGCATCCGGCTTCAGGCCGGACTCCTCGGGGATGATGCTGATGCGGGTGCCCGGCAGCGGCGGCGCCGAATGTTCGCCGAACCAGCTTTCGCCCAAGTCGCCGCAGCCGGCGAGCAGCGCCGAAGCCAGAAGCGCCGCGGCGATGCGCGGAAGCGAGACCATTACTTCTTATCCTGCGGCTTCGCCGCATCCGCGGCGGGTGCTTTGGCCGCATCCGCGGCGGGTGCTTTGGCCGCGTCCGCGGCGGGTGCCTTGGCCGCGTCCGCGGCGGGTGCCACCGCCTTGTCGGCGGACGGATCGTGACCCAGCGCGGCCAGCATTTCGGCCGAGAGGGCGCGGATACCCTGCGGCGCCTCGGCATCGTCGGCGAGCTGCTTGAACAGATCGACCGCGTGCTT
>CAZNZI010000769.1:0-4884 GCA_964577475.1 uncultured Rhodospirillaceae bacterium | reverse complement strand
CTGGAACCCGGCCGGTGGACATCCGTCGTACACTCGATGATGCGCGCCTTCGAGGCGGATGGCGGTGCCTATCTCGTCGTCGACAAACTGACCGGCGGCGTGCGGTGGCTCAGCATGGCCGGTCCTTGCAATGAGTTGCACGACGAATATGTCGAGCATTTCGCGCTGGTTGATCCCTATGCACGCATTCTCCGCACCCAACCGATCGGGCGCTGGACCCGTGTCAACGAGGTTCTCGGCGGCGAGCATCGGCGATCCGCGTGGTACAACGATTTCTTCCTCGGCAGCGGCATGAACGACATGGTGGGCGCGCGGCTGTTCGAGGACGGCCGCTGGGTCACGCTCTTCGGGTTGCACGAGGCGCAAGGCGCAGCATCGATTCCCCGTGCGCGCTTCGATAAATATCAGCCGGTGCTCGACGCGCTGCGCAAAGGCGCGAAGCTCCATCACGATCTCGACCGCATGGGGTGGAAGTCGACAGTGGCGGCGCGCACACTCGAGCAGGTCGCGATCGGCGTTATCGTCGCAGACTGCAACGGCCACCTGATCGAATGCAACGCGGCGGCCGAACGGATTCTCAGCCGCGATGACGGCATCATGGTGCGTTGGGGTCAATTGAAGACGCCGCGCGTCTTCGAGACCTCAAAACTCACCAAGATGATTGCCAACGCGGCCGCGCGCCAAAGCGAGACGAGCTCGGATCATATGCTGGTTGCGCGCAGTGGCGGTGGCGCCCCCTACGCGGTGACCGTTGCGCCGCTGGGCGCGGATCTGTCGATCTATGAACAGCCGCTCGCGATGGTCTTGATCACCAACCCCGACGAACTCCGTCCGTCGCAAAAGACGCTCGCCGAGTTGTTCGGCTTCTCGCCGGCCGAATCCAATCTGGCCGTGGCGCTGTTGCAGGGCCGCAAGCTGCATCAGATCGCGGAAGACCGCGGCGTACGTATCACCACGGTCCGGACGCAGCTGAGTTCCATCTTGAAGAAGACCGGTACGGGGGGCCAAGCGGATCTGATCCGCATTCTGGCCGGTGCACAGATGGTCGAGGGGCCGCAGCAGTCCGTCTAGGCGGGCGCCGTTTCCGCCAGCTTTCGGCCCGCATGGGCTTCCATCCGTTCGATCACCCAGCCGGGCACCGGCTGCGGCCGATGGCTGGCCAGGTCCACATGCACGTAGACGAGTTCAACCGCCGCGCGCAGATCGTCGGCCGCCGGCCCGCTTTTGAGGCCGTGCATCTCGACCAATAAAGTCATGCTGCTGCGCCCGATCCTCTGGGTGCGGACGCAGACATCGACTTCCTCATCCACCTTGATCGGCACCTTGTAGTCGACCGCCGCGCGCGCCGCGTGGAATTCCGGCGTATCGGGCCCCGGCGCCGTGGGGATGCCCAGTGCGCGGAAGTATTCCGTCACCCCGATATCGGCATAGTCAAGATAACGCGGGTTGTAGACGATGGCCTGCGAATCGATCTCGGAATAGCGCACGCGAAGACGATGGGCAAAGCGGAAGTCGGCACGGGGCATCGGGCGATCCGGAGTTGAGACCGTCTCACTGTTAGACAAATCGCGCGCGCTGCCAAGAGGGTCAGTTCGAGGTCGCCGCCGGTGCGGCCTCGGTGACCAGCGTTCCGAAGACACGCGCGAGGAAGCGGCCGTAATCGGCGTTCGACAGCCGCCGCACGGCGTCATCGCGGCCGATCGGATAGGGGTCGCCGACGCACAGGCCCAGAATGATCTTGCGCAGGAATGGGTTGCTCATCGGCAGTCCCGTGTGATCGTCGCGGATCACGCCGCTCTTCTCCACATCGAAGCGGCAAGGCGCGAGATTGCGGCCGATCAGCCGTTTCTCGAAATCCCCGTCCCACTGGTGCACGGCACCGGGGTAGCGGATGATGTCGACGGTGCTGCCGCCGGCGCGCAGCTCGTCGGCCACGGCAGCGCAGCGCTTCGGATCGAGCAGTTGATCGTCGGCGCCTTGCAGCATCAGGAGCGGTGCACCGGTGGTGCGGTCGTCGTCGAAATGGGCGATGCACGGGCCGTAATAGGCGACGTGACCGGCGAAGCGCGGCCCGTTGGGCGCCAGCGCATCGGCGATCTGACGGTACATCGCATAGGTGGTGGCCATCCCGCCGTAGGAGAAACCGGTCAGCACTATGCGTTTGGGATCGATCTCCGGCCGGCCCGCCAGATAGGCGAGGCCGGCATAGGCATCGGCGACGAACATCGTCTCGGTGATGTGCATGACGCGGTCGACAAAACTCATCGCCGACCCGCCGCGCGAACCATAAGTGTCGATCGCCAGCGCCGCAATTCCCATCGCGGCCAATTGCGGTCCGTAAGTGAGCTCGCGCGCACCGCGTACGCCCGAGGCGCCGTGCAGGAACACCACCGCCGGCACGCTGTGCGGCGCGTAATCGCCGGGCGGCAGGAACAGAGTCCCTTGGCTTTGCGTTGGGGTGCCCAGCGCCGACTCGATGTGCCGCAGATCGAAGGGACTCAAACTCGCGAAGGTAACGATCTGGCCCTTGATTGCCGCGGTCGCCTTCGAGTTGGGCCAAGGATCGACGATTCTCACATCAGCGTATGCTTTGGACACGCTCGCGGCCCCGAGGAACGCGAGAACGGCATAGAGGACTTGCACGATTTCGAGGCGTCGGCGAAACATCGTCACGCAGTGTGGCCTGTAAACTGTGGCAAGATTGTATTCCGTGATTGCAGGTCCGGGCGCGGCCCGCGGGCTTCATAAACTCGTCATCGCGCCGGAAGCGGCGAAAAACGAAAAAGACAGGGAGACCCGGCCGATGGCTCCGACCCCCGAACAGCACACCGCCCACAATCGTTCCAAGATCGGAGCCGTGATCCGCGTCTCCAGCGGCAATTTCCTCGAGATGTATGACTTCTTCGCGTTCGGCTATGCGGCGTCGTCCATCGGCAAAACCTTCTTTCCGGGCGGTAGCGATTTCGCGCAGTTGATGCTCTCGTTCATGACCTTCGGCGTCGGGTTCCTGATGCGGCCTCTGGGCGCGATCGTGCTGGGGTCCTATATCGATCGCCATGGCCGCCGCGCAGGCCTGCTGCTGACGCTGACTCTGATGTCGATCGGCACGCTGTCGCTGGCGGTGGTGCCCGGCTATGCCACGCTGGGCGTGCTCGCGCCGATCCTGATCGTGCTCGGGCGCCTGCTGCAAGGCTTCTCGGCCGGCGTCGAACTGGGCGGCGTGTCGGTCTATCTGTCGGAAATCGCCACGCGCGGCCACAAGGGCTTCTATGTGAGCTGGCAGTCGGGCAGCCAGCAGGTGGCGGTAATCTTCCTTGCGCTGTTGGGCGTGGTGCTCAGCACGGTGTTCCCGCCCGAGCGACTGGGTAGCTGGGGCTGGCGTGTGCCGTTCTTCGTGGGCTGTCTGATCATCCCGTTCATCTTCCTGCTGCGTCGGTCGCTCAAAGAGACCGACGCTTTCCTCAAACGTAAGAAGCGCCCCAGCACCCGTGAGATATTCCAATCGATGGTCGCCAACTGGCAGATCGTCATCATGGGCATGCTGATGGTGACGATGACCACGGTCTCGTTCTACTTCATCACCGCCTATACGCCGACCTTCGGGAAGGACGTGCTGAAGCTCAGCAGCACCGATGCGCTGATCGTCACGCTTTGCGTCGGCGTCTCGAATCTCTTCTGGCTACTGGTGATGGGCGGCTTCTCCGACAAGATCGGCCGCCGTCCGATTCTGATCGCCTGCACCTTGGCGGCACTGGTCACCGCCTATCCGGCGCTGGCCTGGCTGGTGGAAGCGCCGTCCTTCACCCGTCTCCTGGTGGTCGAACTGTGGCTTTCCTTCCTCTATGGCAGTTACAACGGCGCGATGGTGGTGAACCTGACGGAGATCATGCCGCCTCATGTGCGCACGGTCGGCTTCTCGCTGGCCTACAGCCTTGCCACCGCGCTGTTCGGTGGTTTTACGCCGCTGATCAGCACGTATCTGATCCACGAATCCAACGACAAGGCGATGGGCGGCGTCTGGCTCAGCATCGCCGCCGTATGCGGTCTGGTGGCGACGCTTGCCGTCAGCCATCGTGTTGCCGAGATGGAAGCGAAGGGGCTGGCTTAGCCGTCAGGCGCGCCGGCTGAACAGGCGCGAGTCCCAGGTGACCGGCTTTTCCGCCGAAGCCTTGATCAGCTTGAACTGCGGATGCGCCGGATTGATCACCAGATTGCGGTCCAGTTTGGTCACCGCGGACGGCACGATCAGCACGGCACTGCGCGTTTCGATATGCCATTTGTCGCCGAATGCGCGGGTAAGGCCGATTCCACGCTCGCCGTCATCCCACCCCGAGTGACGCTTCGCATCGAAGGCCTCGACCGAAACGGCATCGGGAATCTCGATTTCGACATACCGGTCGTCGACGGAAAGGCGGCGGATCGAAGCGTGCACCAGGCGCTCCAAAGCTGCGATCGCAAAGGAGTCGCCCGCGTAGATGGCGTCTTGTCCGGGCGAATTCCATCGCCCACCGGCGCGCCCGGCACCGCCACCGTCGAATACCGGATGCCGCAGATTGCCGATACGAAAACCCTTCACACGCCGGCTTTCACACGGGCAGCCCGTATTCCAAGGCATCCAAGATCGAATCGACCTGTCTGGCGCCCAGCTCGGTGATGGCAACTTCGATAGGCCGTCTATGGCCAAGCAGAGGATGCAGCGTCACCAGAAACTCGCGGGCATCCGCGTCATTCCCCCAAACCACTTTCGTCCGGTTGACGATCCGGGCCAGCCGCTCGGTCTTCTCGCTTTCCCCCGCGCTGAGTTTGTCGCGGCGGCGCTTGAAAGTCGCCTCGGGCACCACCTCGTAGATGAACGAGCGCTGCGCCGCGCGTTCGGCGAACACG
>CAZNZI010000768.1:0-4456 GCA_964577475.1 uncultured Rhodospirillaceae bacterium | reverse complement strand
TCGATATGCATGGCATTCAGCGTCATGGCGGTGTCGATCAGGGTCTCGCCCTTGGTCACCGAGCTGGCGGCGACCTGCATATTCAGCATGTCGGCGCCCAGGCGCTTACCGGCCAGCTCGAAACTGGTGCGGGTGCGGGTCGAGTTCTCGAAGAAGAGGTTGATCACCGTCTTGCCGCGCAGCGCGTTACTTTTGCGCTCGGCGCTGCGGCCCTGATCCACATAGCCGTCGGCGAGATCGAGGAGGAAGGTGATTTCCGATGGCCCCAAACCCTCGATACCGAGGAGATGACGATGGGGATACCGGTTCTGTGTCATGGCGCCGGACTATAGGTCAGCCCGGCGCGTCAAGGAAGCCCTGCAAGATGTATGAGGCGGCCAACTTATCCACAAGTTCGCCGCGGCGTTTGCGCGAGGCGTCTGCCTCTAAAAGCGTGCGGGTCACGGCCGCCGTGGACAGGCGTTCGTCCCAGAAGGCGAGCGGCATATCGCGGATCGCCAGGAGATTGGTGCCGAACTGACGCACCGATTGGCAGCGTGGCCCTTCGCGCCCGTCCATCTCCAGCGGCAGGCCCAGGACCAAACCACCAACCTCCTGCTTGTCGATGATCGCGAACAGGGTCTTGGCGTCGGTGCCGAACTTGCCGCGCTGGATCGTGTCATAGGGCGACGCGATCGAACGCATGACGTCGGACAGGGCCAAGCCGACCGTCTTGGTGCCGATATCAAGCCCCAGCACCCGCTGGTTGCGGCCCAGCGCGGCTTTGAGATCGGCAGGGGCGAGGACCGGCACTTACTTCTTCGGTTCGAGCTTCAAGGACGCCGAATTGATGCAGTAGCGCAGCCCGGTCGGGCCGGGACCGTCCGGGAAGACATGACCCAGATGGGCGTCGCATTTCGAGCAGAGGACCTCGGTGCGGACCATGCCATGGCTGACATCGCGCTCCTCATCGACCGCGGCCTCCGTTTTGGGGGCGGTGAAGCTGGGCCAACCGCAATGGGACTCGAACTTGGTCTCGGAGGCGAACAGCTCCTGGCCGCAGGCCACGCAGCGATAGGTGCCGGGCGTGGTGGTCTTCTCGTATTCGCCGGTAAAGGGCCGTTCGGTCGCCTTTTGGCGCGTCACCGCGTATTGCATCGGGGTCAGTTGCGCCCGCCATTCCGCATCGGATTTCACCACTTTATCGGCCATACTGTCCTCCTGACGCTTTCGGCCCTAAATTTGGGGGATCATGGCGAGTTGCGCAAGGCAGCCGCTGAGTTGCGAAGCGCAACACCCGATGCTACTTTCCGCGCCTTCCCAAAGAGATATCCCATGGCCATCGACCGCAACACCGTCCGTAACATCGCCACTTTGGCGCGCCTTGCCGTCAAGGATGACGAGCTCGACCGCATCGCCGGCGAACTCACCAATATCTTCCAGTTCATCGAGCAGTTGAGCGAGGTGAATACCGAGGGTGTCGCGCCGATGACCAGCGTGGCCCATATGGACCTGCCGCTGCGCGCCGACGCCGTGACCGACGGCAACAAGCGCGACGCGGTCCTGGCGAACGCGCCCGAGAAATTCGACGGGTTCTACCTCGTGCCCAAGGTGGTCGAGTGATGACCAAACTGACGCATCTGACGTTGACCGAAGCGCGCGACGGCATCCGCAAGAAGACCTTCTCGGCGGTCGAGTTGGCGCAAGCCAATATCGCGGCCGTCGAAGCCAACCGGCACCTGAACGCTTTCGTAACCGAAACGCCCGAGCTGGCCCTCAAGCGGGCCCAGGAGTCCGACGCTCGCATCGCCAAGGGGCAGGGCGGGTCGATGGAGGGCGTGCCGGTCGCGATCAAGGACCTGTTCTGCACCGAAGGCGTGCGGACCACGGCCAGCTCGAAGATTCTCGAGACCTTCGTGCCGCCCTATGAGTCAACCGTCACCACCAATATGCGCAAAGCCGGCGCGGTGATGCTGGGCAAGACGGCGCTCGATGAATTCGCCATGGGCTCGTCGACCACCACCAATGCCTATGGCGTCGTCGAGAACCCGTGGAAGCGCAAGGGCTCGAACGCCAAGCTGGTGCCCGGCGGCTCGTCGGGTGGTTCGGCGGTCGTTGTCGCGGCGCGCGCCGCCTATGGCGCAACCGGCACCGACACCGGCGGCTCGATCCGCCAGCCCGCCAGCTTCACCGGCATCGTCGGGATGAAGCCGACCTATGGCCGCTGCTCGCGCTGGGGCATCGTCGCCTTCGCCTCGTCGCTCGATCAGGCCGGGCCGATGACCCGCACCGTGCGCGACGCCGCGATCATGCTGGGCGCGATGGCGGGGCACGATCCAAAGGACTCGACCTCGGCGCCGATCGCCGTGCCCGATTTCGAAGCGGCGCTGACCGGCGATGTGAAGGGACTCAAGATCGGCATTCCGAAGGAATACCGGCCCGAAGGGCTGTCGGCGGAAATCCAGGCGCTGTGGGAGAAGGGAATCGATCTTCTAAAAAAGGCCGGCGCCACGCCAGTCGAGATCAGCCTGCCGCACACGAAATACGCGCTGCCGACCTATTACATCGTCGCACCCGCCGAAGCGTCGTCGAACCTGGCGCGCTATGACGGTGTTCGCTATGGGCTGCGCAAGGACGGGACGACACTCGATGAGCTCTACGCCAATACCCGTGCCGCCGGGTTCGGGCAAGAAGTCCGCCGCCGCATTATGATCGGCACCTATGTGCTCTCGGCCGGCTACTACGACGCTTATTACGCCAAGGCCCAGAAGGTGCGTGCCCTGATCGCCAAGGACTTCACCGAGGCGTTCAAGGCCGTCGATGTCATCCTGACGCCGACCGCGCCGAGCGCCGCATTCGCCATCGGAGAGAACGAAGCCGATCCGGTGACGATGTGGCTGAACGACGTGTTCACCGTGCCAACCAGCCTGGCCGGCCTGCCGGGGATTTCGATCCCCGCCGGCCTCTCGGCGGAAGGGCTCCCGCTCGGCTTGCAGCTCGTAGGGCGTGCGTTCGACGAAGTGACGGTGCTGCGCGTCGCCGATGCGATGGAGAAATCGCTGGGCTTCGATGCGCTGCCGCCGGGGATTGGAGGCTGAGATGGCCGAATACATCATCGAAGGCACAACCGGGAAGTGGGAGGTCGTGATCGGCCTCGAAGTTCACGCCCAGGTCACCAGCCAGTCGAAGCTGTTCTCGGGTGCCGCCACCGAATTCGGCGCCGAGCCCAACACCCAGGTCTCGCTGGTCGATGCGGCCATGCCCGGCATGCTGCCGGTGCTCAACGGCTATTGCGTCGAGCAGGCGGTGCGGACTGGCCTCGGCCTGCGCGCCCAGATCAACCTGACCTCGGTTTTTGCACGCAAGAACTACTTCTATGCCGACCTGCCACAGGGCTATCAGATCAGCCAGTTCGAAGCGCCGATCGTGGGCGAGGGCGAAGTGCTGCTCGACATGAAGGACGGCAGCACGCGCCGCGTCGGCATCGAGCGCCTACATCTCGAGCAGGACGCGGGCAAGAGTCTGCACGACCAGCATCCGTCGAAGTCGTTCATCGATCTGAACCGCTCGGGTGTGGCGCTGATGGAAATCGTCTCGCGGCCCGATATGCGCAGCCCCGAAGAGGCAGCGGCTTATATGACCAAGCTGCGCTCGATCCTGCGCTATCTCGGCACCTGCGACGGCAACATGCAGGAAGGCAGCATGCGCTGCGACGCCAACGTCTCGGTGCGCAAGCCGGGTGAGAAGGAATACCGCACGCGCTGCGAGATCAAGAACCTGAACTCGATCCGCTTCCTGCAGCATGCGATCGAGTACGAAGCGCAGCGCCATGTCGAGGTGTATGAGGGCGGCGGCACGATCCGCCAGGAAACGCGCCTCTACGACTCGGGCAAGGGCGAGACCCGCTCCATGCGCAGCAAGGAGCAGGCGCATGACTACCGCTATTTCCCCGACCCCGATCTGCTGCCGTTGGTCCTGAAGCAGGCTTTCGTCGATGGGATCAAGTCGGGCCTGCCCGAACTGCCCGACGAGAAGAAGGCACGGTTCGTCAAGGACTACGGGCTCTCGACCTATGATGCGGGCGTGCTGGTGGCCGAACAGGCCTCGGCCGCGTTCTTCGAATCGGTGGCCAAGGGCCGCGATGCCAAGCTGGCCGCCAATTGGGTAACCGGCGACTTCTTCGGCGCGCTGAACCGCACCGGTAAGACGATCGAAGACCCGCCGGTGACAGCCGCCGATCTCGGTGCGCTGATCGATCTCATCAAGGACGGCACGCTCTCGGGCTCGCTGGCCAAGCAGGTCTTCGAGCAGATGGTCGAGACCGGCAAAGCGCCCGGCGTGATCGTCGAGGAGAAGGGACTGCGTCAGGTCACCGACACCGGCGCCATCGAGAAGGCGATCGACGATGTGATGGCCGCCAATGCCGACAAGGTCGCCGAATACCGCAGCGGCAAGGAGAAGCTGTTCGGCTTCTTCG
>CAZNZI010000767.1:0-3356 GCA_964577475.1 uncultured Rhodospirillaceae bacterium | reverse complement strand
AGTTGACGGCCACGAAGGGTTTTTTCGCGCGCGCACTTTGCGCGTGCAGGGCGCGGGCGAAGCGTTCCTTGCCGACGCCGGTCTCGCCGGTGAACAGGACGGAGACCTGGGTCGGCGCCGCCTTGTGCAGAAGCTCTACCGCTTCACCGAAAGCGCGCGATCGGCCGATGAGAGGGCCGCTTTCGTCTTCGGTGACCAACTGAGTGCGGAGTGCTTCGACCTGCGACTGAAGATTGTCCATCCGCACCAGCATGGAATCTTCGTCGTAGTCCCGCGCCATCAGATCGCCGTCGGGCCATTCGTGCTGGAAGCGTCCCTCGATCAAGCAATGATCGTCACCGCGTGCCACGCACTTGACCTCTTTGTAGAGGACGGGCCGGCCGAAAAAGCCGGCGGTGTATCCGGACGCATAGCCGAGCAAGGTCCAGCACACGGGAACGGTCTGCGGTCCGAAGTCCCGCAGGAAGGTCTCGACCTCCCAGGAATGATCCCAGCGATAGATGCCCAGATAGCGTGAGGCATCCATATCGAGGTCGAACTGTTGCGCCGTCACTTGGACAGCCCCTTCGAGCATGTGGAGCTGCGGACCGACTGAAAATGCCTCGAACAATGTGGCTTGCGGCCTGACTTGGCGCGCCAGGGCCGAGTCGCGCTCTCCAGCCTGGTAGCCTGTGCGCATGAGAACGCGCCGCGCCATGTCGGTCCCGATGGTGCGGATCAACTCGCGCCGCAACCCGCCCAAAGCCGCCGCGTGGAACAGCAGCATCCGCTGCCCGGCCAACCAGATCCGCCCGTCATTGGCGGAGAAATGGACGAGTCGACGCAGGTCGCTCGCGGGCGGAAAAGGGGGAAGAGCAATCTCGCTCATCGAAAAATTATCGACAAATCGAATTCGCGCGTCAATCGCACAAATTTCAGCGATGTGATGAAATGATCAATTTCTGACTCTAAAAGCGGCGATATTGACCAAATAGTCATGCTGCTGCGCAATAAAAATACGCTCAAGAGTCCTCCTCGTGGGCCTCTGCACACCCACGAATGCCCTGATATTCGAGGGAAAGTCAAAATTATCGTTATTTTTGCCGCCACGGTGTGACGGCTGGCATAGGGCTTGCGGAAGGAAGGGGTAAAGGCGGAGGCCGGCCGTGAGCGCAAGCACGACAGACAACGCGAAGCCGAAGGTCGACCTCACGAGGAAATACGTCTGCGTCCGGGAGGTAGGGGCCGATGGCAATGTTCGGTTCGATTTCGCGATCGGATGGCCGGAGTTGAGCGTCGAATTGGTACTGCCGCAGGCGGCGTTCGACGAGTTCTGCCGCCGCAACGATGTGCGGATGACGCTCCCGACGGAGATGGGTGCACCACTGACGGGTGAGGGAGCGGAATCGTGACCAACATCGAGTTGCACGCGCAGGAAATCACGCCGCTTCGCCAGACGTTCGCGCATGTCGCCGAACTGATCGGCACCGACAAGCCGGCGTCGCGCTATCAGGAAGCGACCCTGGGCGCGCAGCCGGAGGCCAATTTTCACTACCGGCCGACCTGGGATCCGGAGCACGAGCTTTACGATCCGTCGCGCACGCGGGTGAAGCTCAAGAACTGGTATGCGCTCACCGATCCGCGCCAGTTCTATTACGCGACTTGGACGATGACGCGGACTCGTCAGCAGGAAACCATTGAAGCGAGTTATCAATTCGTCGAATCCCGCAACCTCGTCGCCAAGCTGCCGTCCGAACTCGTCGGCAAAATCTGTTCCCAGATGATGCCGCTGCGGCATGTGGCTTGGGGCGGCAACATGAACAATGCGTTCATCTGCGCCTATGGCTACGGCACGGCGTTCACCGCGCCCGCCATGTTCCACGCCATGGATCATCTGGGCGCAGCGCAATACCTGACGCGGCTGGGCCTGACCCTGGGCGATCCGTCGACGCTCGATGCCGGGTTGGCGGACTGGATGGACAACCCGCACTGGCAGCCGCTGCGCCGTTATGTCGAAGACCTGTTCGTGCTGCGCGATCCGTTCGAGTTGTTCGTTGCGCAGAACCTGGCGCTCGATGGCCAGCTCTATCCGCTGGTCTACACCAACTATGTCGATGACCGCCTCGCCGGATTGGGCGCCACGGTGGTCGGCATGCTCACGGCGTTCATGCCGGAATGGCATCAGGAAAGCGCGCGGTGGGTCGATGCGGTCATCAAGATCGCCGCAGCCGAATCGCCGGAGAACAAGCGCCTGATTTCGGATTGGGCACGCGATTGGGCCGACCGGGCGCAAGCGGGCTTGGCGCCCATCGCCGAAATGATGCTTGCCGAAAATGGGCAAACCATTCTGCGCAAGGGGCGCAGTGATCTTGAGGCCCGGGCGCGCAAAGCAGGACTCGAGTTCTGAACAAAAAAGATTTTGGGGGACGGCATGTCCAACGTGTTCATCGCTTTTCAGGCCAACGAGGACTCGCGCCCGATCGTGGATGCGATTCTCGCCGACAACCCGCATGCTTCGGCGGTCTATTCTCCGGCGCTGGTCAAGATCGATGCGCCGGGCAGCCTGACCATCAAACGCGCCACGATCGAAGAGCAGATCGGCCGCTCCTACGATCTGCAGCAGATCCACGTCAATCTCGTCACCCTGTCGGGGCATATCGACGAGGACGAAGACCAATTCACCTTGAGCTGGAAGCACTGACGGCGCGGCGCAGATGGACACTTTGGCCCCTTCGCGCGACACGCGGCAGAAGAAACTGAGCCTGAAGGACCGCTATGTCGCGATGACACGCGGCTTGGCGTGGAACACGACCTATCAGCCGATGGAGAAGGTGTTCCCCTACGACCGTTATGAGGGCATCCGGGTCCATGACTGGGACAAGTGGGAAGACCCGTTCCGCCTCACCATGGACGCCTATTGGAAGTACCAGGGCGAGAAGGAGAAGAAGCTTTATGCGGTGATCGACGCCTTCGCCCAGAACAACGGCCATCTCGGCATTTCCGACGCGCGTTATGTCAATGCGCTGAAGCTTTTCATTCAAGGCGTCACGCCGCTGGAATACAGCGCCCATCGCGGCTTCGCCCATGCCGGGCGGCAGTTCACCGGGGCGGGTGCGCGCGTGGCCTGCCAGATGCAGTCGGTCGATGAGCTGCGTCACTACCAGACCGAGACTCACGCGCTCTCGCTCTACAACAAATACTTCAACGGCATGCACCACACGGCGCATTGGTTCGATCGTGTTTGGTACCTGTCGGTGCCGAAGTCGTTCTTCGACGACGCCATGACCGCGGGACCGTTCGAGTTCCTGACCTCGATCTCGTTCTCCTTCGAGTACCTGCTGACGAACTTCGTCTTCGTGCCGTTCATGTCGGGCGCC
>CAZNZI010000766.1:0-4166 GCA_964577475.1 uncultured Rhodospirillaceae bacterium | reverse complement strand
GCCTTCAGCGCCGTCGATTTCCCCGCGCCGTTGGGGCCGACGATCGTCGTGATCGCGCCGGCCCCGATCGCGCACGAGGTTTCGTTCAGGATCGTCATTGCACCATAGCCGGCCGTGACGCGGTCGAGGATCAGGATCGGCTCAGTTGCCAAGATAGGCCTCGATGACTTTGGCATCGCGACGCACCGCGTCGGGCGTGCCTTCGGCGAGGATGCGGCCTTCGGCCAGAACGATGACGCGCGAGCAGAGAGCCGAGACGAATTCCATATTGTGCTCGATCACGGCGAAGGTGGCGCCCAGCGTGCGGTTCATCTCGCGCAGCCGTTCGCCCAGATCGGCCAGCATGGCTGGATTGACGCCGCCGGCCGGTTCATCGAGCAGGATCAGCCGCGCGCCGGACATGAAGGCCATGGCGATGTCGAGCAGCTTCTGCTGACCGTAGCTCAATTCGCCGCCCCGTTTCCCGGCGAGGGGGCCGAGACGGAAGAAATCGAGCATGTGGTCGGCCTGCCGCCCCTGCCCCGCTTCGGGCGGCCCGAAGAGACGCGACAGCATCGACCTCTGATGCTCCTGGCCGGCGGCGAGGAGGTTCTCGCGGACGGTCATATCGGGAAATATTTGGAGGAGCTGGAAGGTGCGGCTGACCCCGCGCCGGTTGAGACGGTCGGGCCGCAAACCGGTGACGTCCTGGCCGTCGAGCCGCACACGGCCTGCATCCGGCGCGATCTGGCCGAGGATGCAGTTGAACAGGGTCGACTTGCCGCTGCCGTTCGGCCCGATCACGCCGAGGATTTCGCCGTCATCGATCCGGAACGAAACGCCGTCCACGGCCGGCACGCTGCCGAACCGCTTGGACAGGGACTCGACTTCGAGCCGCGCGGTCACAATGGCACGCGCGTCGCGGATTTCGGCCGCAACCGCTCCAGCAGTCCCCACAATCCGGCCGGGTAAAGCGCCATCAATGTCATGACGAACACGGCATAAAGGACGAGATAGTAGCCTTGGGTGAAGCGCAGCCATTCGGGGAGCAGCACGGCGACCACGGCCCCGAGCAGCGGCCCGAAGAAGAAACCCATGCCGCCGACGACCACCATGAGCAGAAGATTGAACGAGAGCGACAGGGAGAACGACGCCGGATCGACGAACTGGACCAGCGGCGCATAGAAGGCGCCCGCCACGCCGCCCAGCGCCGAGCCGATGGCGAAGGCGAGCAGCGTGTAGGTGCGCGTGTCGATACCGAGACTTTGTGCGCGCACCGGGTTCTCACGCAGAGCCCGGAAGGCGCGGCCCCAGGGCGAGCGCAACAGGCCCGCCAAGAGCAGCAGCACGATGCCCAGTGCAGCGAGGCACAGGTAGTAGAAAGCGATCGGCGGCGTGGTCGAGAGACCGAGGATGTTCGGTCGCGGGATGCGGTTGATGCCGGCGATACCACCGGTCAGCCACTCCTCGTTGCGGAAGACGAGGAAGGCCAGCGTTCCGAAGGCCAGTGTCACGAAGGCGAGATAGTGTCCGCGCACGCGCAGCGCCGGATAGCCCAGCAGCCAGCCGACCGCGAAGGCGAGAAGAGCCGCCGCGATCAGCGCGACCACGAACGGCCAGCCATGGGTGGTCATCAGCGCCGTCGTATAGGCGCCGATGCCGACGAAGGCGGCTTGGGCGAGGGAAATCTGGCCGGCATAGCCGAGTGTCAGGTTGAGCCCGACCGCCGCAATCGCGAATACCGCCCAGAGGCTGAGGAGATAGACGCCGTAGGGTTTCAGCACCCAAGGCAGGAGAACCAGCGCGGCGACGATGACGGCGGCACTGGCGACGCGGCGGGTGCTCATACGGTCCGCTCTTCCGCGCGGCCGAGTAGGCCTTGCGGCCGCAACAGGATGATCGCGATCAGCAGCACCAGCGACAGCGCCGAGCGGTATTGGGTCGAGATATAGGCCGCGGTCAGATTGTCGGCGACGCCGACGATGAAGCCACCGAGGATCGCGCCGCGAATCTGGTTGAAGCCGCCGACGATGGCCGCCGTGAAGGCGATCAGGCCGAGCGACTCGCCATTGCTGAACTTGGCGAGATAGATCGGGCTGATGAGAACGGAGGCGAGGCAGACCAGGGCCGCGTTGAGCAGGAAGGTATAGAGCACCATGCGCCCGACCGGCACGCCGAGGATGACGGCCAGCGCCCGGTTCTGCGCCACGGCCTGCATGCTGCGTCCGGTGCGGGTGCGGGCGAGAAAGAGCTGGAGCAGAACGACCGCCACCACCGCCACGACGAAGATCGACAGGTCCTGCAACGACAACGTGACGGCGCCGAGATGAACCGGCGTGGCCGGCACCAGGGCGGGGAACGGCAGCGCCTCGGCACCGAAGGACAGCTTGGCCGTCTCCTTCAGGAACAGGCCCAACGCGATGGTCGCCACCACCAGCGGCAGGGAACCGTGGCGCAGCAGCGGATCGACCAGCGCGCGTTTGAAAAGCACACCGAGGACGAGCAGCGACGCGACCAGGCCAATGATAATCGACCAGCCGAAGCCGAGATCCAGCAGCTTCATCGCCGCCAGCACGAAGAAGGCCGGCAGCATGACGAACTCGCCCTGGGCGAAGTTCACCGTGGCCGAGGCCTGCCAGAGCAACGTGAACCCGGCAGCGGCCAGGGCATAGATCGCCCCGGTCGCCAGACCGGATGACAACAGTTGCAGCAGACCCGCCACACCGACGCTCTTAGGTTGCGACCGCCGGCACGCAGTTTACGGGTGAAGCTTCGGCAAAGTCTCGACGATCTTCTGCTTGCCGCCGTCGATCTCGGCGATGAAGCTGACGCGATCGTCGTCGCCGGTCTTGTCCCAGCTCGTCTCCATCAGGATGCCGGGCTCTTCGGCGGGCGTGATGGTCAGCCCGTGCATCGCGTCGGCAAAGGCCTGGCGGTCGACCTTGCCGATCTTCTGCGTCACGTATTTGACCGTGTAGACCGCCATATAGCCCTGGATCGCGTTGTGATCGGGCACGTAGTCGTATTTGGCCTTGAACTTCTCGACGAATTTCTGCACCGCGTCGATCGGCGCGCCGGAGGAAAGGCTCAAATGGCCGCGCACGCCATTGGCCGCGTCGCCCGCCAGTTCGATCACTTTGGGGTTGAGCAGCGTGGTGTCGCCGAAGATCGGCGAATCGAGACTCTCCTTGCGTGCCTCCTTGAGGAACCGGGCGCTTTCCTCCTCATGGGTGTAGACGAACACCACATCGGCCTTGACCGATTTCAGCTTGATCACGTCGGCGGAGAAATCCACCTGGGCCGCTTCGGTCGACAGATCGGCGACGAGCTTGATGC
Organism: uncultured Rhodospirillaceae bacterium; assembly: GCA_964577475.1. GTDB lineage: Bacteria > Pseudomonadota > Alphaproteobacteria > Rhodospirillales > Magnetospirillaceae > JASHSH01. The sequence goes on along the minus strand of CAZNZI010000766.1, from coordinate 851 downwards.
CGCGCGCGGCCGTCTCGCGCGTGAAGGCGTCGCGGCCGTCCTTGCCATAGTCGTCGTTGACCCAGAGAAGTGCCGCGGTCTTCACCTGCATCTTGTCCTTCAGGTAATTGACCACTTTGGGGATACTGGCCGTCTGGCCAAGGACGATGCGGAAGATATAGGGATCGTTCTGCTGGGTGATGCCGGCCGCAGCACCTCCAGTGATCTCAGGCACTTGCGCCTGCTGGGTGAGGGGGAGATCGACCATGGCCGCTGAGGAATAGATCGGGCCGAGCACCACATAGGGCTCATCGTCGAGCGCCTTCTGGATCACGCCCCGCGAGACGGCCGGGTTGGTCTGCGTGTCGTAATGGGTCACGGCCAGCGGCCGGCCCAGCACGCCGCCGGCCCCGTTGATCTCGGCAATCGCCAGATCGATCGCGTTCTTCCAGTTGGCGCCGACCGGCGCACCGCCGCCCGACAGCTCGCAGACATCGGCGAGTTTTATCGGATCGGCCGCCAATGAGGGTGTCCCGGTGCCGATGCAGAAGGCCGCCAGAAAGGCCGCCCCTATTGCGGATGTCCTCATGACCGTCCTCCCAGTTCTTGCCTGGCGCCCGCTTCAGCCGGATCTCATTTCTCGACTATTCGGTTTCATTTTATCGGATGCCGGCCGGGCCGCAAACCTTATGTACTAATTAGTACATTCTGAGCGAAATATCCATATTTCATGCGGATTTGTGCAGACAATATGCCGGGATGATTTTGAATCCGGCCGCGGGGGCGGCAACGGCGGACGCGCGGCTACTTCGTCAGATAGCCGAGCACGACGTCGCCGGCCATTTCCCGGTAGTGCTGCCGTGTCGCGCGCG
>CAZNZI010000765.1:0-1952 GCA_964577475.1 uncultured Rhodospirillaceae bacterium | reverse complement strand
CCCATGGCGCAAGCCGGCAATTCGGCCGCCGGGGTCGATACATGGTCGGAAGCGGATGGTACGGTCTGGATTGCGACCGGCGCGCTGCCGACGACATTCACGGTGTCGATCGCGATCAAGGATACGGGCGGCGGGATCCCCTCGTCGGTGGGGGCGCAGATTTTCGAGCCGTTCTTCACCACCAAGGGCCGGGGCCGCGGTACCGGCCTGGGACTCGCGGTCGTGCACCGGATCGCGTTGGAGCACGGTGGCGCGATCATGGTGAAGACGCGCGCCGAGCACGGCACCACCTTCGAGATTCTCCTGCCGTTGACCACGGAACCTTCCGATCGCCCGGCCGCGCTTGCGCCGGCCGGCGACGATGCCGAACGCGATCCGCAAAAGGCATCGATCCTGGTGGTCGACGATGACGAATCCTTCTGTGCCATGGTCGAAACGGCGTTGAAGCGGCTCGGCTACAACGTGCAGTCCACCATCGATCCGCGCGTCGCGCAGAACTGGGTCAAGAATCAGACGGCCCATTGGCACGTGCTGGTCAGCGACCAGAACATGCCGCACATCAACGGCGAAGAACTGATCCGTTATTTCAAGGCGCATTCGCCGACGACACGGACGATCCTCTGCACGGGCAACACCTCCGGTATGACCGAACAGAGGGCGCGGCTGGCGGGCGCGGACGGGTTTCTGATGAAGCCCTTCGACTTCGATCAACTGGGTGCGATGGTCGCCCAGCTCCTGCAGAGCGAGCCTTCCCCGACCGGCTAAGCCGGCGTGCGGCGATAGAGGTCGCGGAAGGTGCGGTACCCGCTGTTGTAGATGTCTGCATTTGCGGCATTGGGTTGCAGCCGCTCGCCCATACGGACGAACCGCGTGATCGCCGACCAGTCATCGGTCAGTCCCACGCCGATCGCGGCGGTCCACGCCGCCCCGAGGCAAGAGCCCGGATGGCCGGTGAGGCGCTGCAACGGCTTTTGCAGCACGTCGGCGACGATCTGCATCCAGACGCGGCTGTTCGATCCGCCGTCGGAGACCAGATAGTCGTCGGTGCGATGGCCCATGTCGTTCAGCACGTCGATGTGATGGCGGATCGCGTAGGCATAGGACTCGAGCATCGCGCGCCACAGATGGCCGATGCCGTGGCTGAGTGTAAGTCCCGAAATCATGCCGCGCGCCGCCGGGTCGTGGATCGGCGTCTTCTCGCCCAGGAAATAGGGAAGGATGGTCACGCCCTCGGCACCCGCAGCGATCGGCTCGGCGAGGTGGTCGAGGTGCTGATGAAGAGTCAGTCCCTTCGCCTCGGCTGCGGCGCGCTCGCTTTGCGCGAAGGTATCGACGAACCAGTTGAGCCCCGATCCGCCGGTCGACATGCAGCCGTTGGGCATGAACAGGCCAGGCACCAGATGATAATCGAGATACATGCGTGCATCGGGCTTGGCCTTATCGGTCGCGATCAGGATATCGACCGAACCACCGAACTTGAGCAGTACGTCGCCCGGCTTGCTCAGTCCCGCACCCAGGGCGGAGGCGATCAGATCCGCCGCTCCGCCGACCACGGGCGTGCCGGCGGGAATGCCCGTTTCCCGCGCGGCTTCGGCCGAGACATGACCCAGGATCGCATGTGAGGTGGTCTTCGGCGGCAAAGCGGCTCGCGGGATATGGGCAAACGCGATCAGCTCATCAGCCAGCGTATGGCTGGCGAGATCGACGAAGCCGGCTTCCAATGCCCAATTCTGCTCGATGGCACGAACGCCCGTCAGGCGCCAGTTGACGTAGTCATAGGAGCCGAAGACCGTTGCGATCCGGCTGTACACTTCGGGTTCATGCTTCTCGATCCAGCGGATCTTGGCGCCGACCAATTGCTGGTTGATGCCATTGCCGGCACGGGCCAGGAAGTCCGCCTCCGATCGCTCGGCACGCATTTCGGCCACTTCGTCGGCGCAGCGGCCGTCGCT
>CAZNZI010000764.1:0-11358 GCA_964577475.1 uncultured Rhodospirillaceae bacterium | reverse complement strand
ATGACGCCAATTAAAATCCGGGCAAACCGATATGTTCGGCCAGTTTACGTACCCCCTGTTACCGTTCTTTTTCTTCTTGGCGCTTCCGGTTTCGCCTATCCCACGAAGGCGGAGTGTCGAGCCGGCGCGCGTAAAATTCGTTTGATCAAAAACTTTTTTCATCATGGTCGCCCGGGTATCCCAAGTCAAGCCGAGTCGCTTGGTTTTCCGGGCTAAAATCATGCCGCACGGCCTCGTACGAAATCCGCACAACGCTCGCCGATCATGATGGAGGGCGCATTGGTGTTGCCCGACACCACGACGGGCATCACGGATGCGTCGGCGACCCATAATCCGGCGACCCCGTGGACCGCCAGCTTGGGATCGACCACCGCCTGCGCGTCGGTGCCCATCTTGCATGTGCCCGCCGGGTGATAGACGGTCTTCGCATATTTGCGTACGTGCTCGACCAGCACGGACTCAGGCACGTCCGCCGCTTCGCTCGGCAGAAGCTCGCGCTCGACGATCTTGGCCAGCGTCGGCGCGCGCGCGATCTTGCGGGCCCATTTCAAACCCTCGACCAGCACGCGCACATCGGCTTCCTCAGCCAGCGAGTTCGAATTGAAGACGATCGGATCGTCGGGCTTGTTGCTGCGCAGCCGCACCGTGCCGCGCGACTGCGGCCGGATGAAGCACGGGTTGATCGAGAGTCCATGTCCTGGAAGGGGCTCACGGTCGGCATCGCCCACCAGAACGGGCAGGACATGGAACTGCAACTCGGCGCGGCCGTCGCCATTGAGATCGACGAAGCCGCCGCTCTCCACCACATTGCAGGTGAGCAGGCCTTTGCGGAACAATTTCCAATTCAGGAAGTGCTTCACGGCGGAAAGCCCCGCGTCCTGGCCCAGCAGACTGATCGGATTCTTCGTCTTGAGATAGATACTGACCTCGAGATGGTCCTGATAGTTGCTGCCGACGCCCGGCAGATCCTTCACGACCGGAATGCCCATCTGCTGGAGATGAGCGCCGGGGCCGATGCCCGACAGCATCAGAAGCTTCGGCGTCGCCAGCGTGCCGGCCGACATGATCACGCCGGCGCGCGCTATCGCGGTCCTCGCCGTGCCATCTTGCGAATACGAGACGCCGCCGACGCGGTTGCCCTCCATGATCAGGCCGGTCATCGATGCGTTGAGGCGCAGATCGATATTGCCGCCGCGCTTCATCGCCGGGCGCAGATAGCGCGCCGCCGTGCTGCCGCGTTCGCCGTCGAATTGGGTCACCTGATAGAAGCCGACACCGAGCTGGCTCTCGCCGTTGAAGTCGTCGTTGTGCTTCAGGCCGGCTTCCTGCGCCGACTGGACGAAGGCGCGGCTGAGCGGATGACGATACGGCGTGTCGGTGACCTTCAGCGGCCCGTCGCTGCCGTGATACGGGCCGGCGAGGCGCGTGTTGCTTTCCGCGCGCTTGAAGTAGGGGAGCACGTCGTCATAGCCCCAGCCGGCGCAGCCCATCGCGCGCCAATCGTCATAGTCCTGACGCTGGCCGCGGATATAGACCATCGCATTGATCGAACTGCCGCCACCCGGCATACGGCCTTGCGGGACGTACATGGTGCGGCCGTTGGCATGCGGTTCGGGTTCGGTCTTGTAGATCCAACTGCGCTCGGTGCCGATCAGCCGCACGAAGGCACCGGGCGTGCGCACGAAGAGAATCTCCTCGGTGGGGCCCGCTTCCAGCAGAAGGATGCGCAGCGACGGATCTTCGGCCAGGCGCGCGGCGATCACACTGCCTGCCGAACCGGCGCCGACGATGATGTAATCGAAACTTTCCGCTGAACCTGCCACCACCGTTTCCCCCGCGTGACGAATTATCGGTTTTTCTTCGTCATCGCCCCGAATCCGAGGATAGCGGGGCGATGGTCGAAAGCAACACGTTCCGCCTCTCGGTGCTGCCACTTTCGCGCTGCATTGCAGGGGCTTGTGCGCATCGCGCACATCTGCGGAAGCGCTTGGAAAATTAGCCGCGATTTGGCATCTGTCTGTTGCCGGTTCGTGTGCGCTCGGCGCACATTGGAACCGTGACAGGGGCGAGAGCTATGGCGCGGGGGCTGCATACGGTCGATCATTTGCGGCGCGCGGCGCAATGCCGGTTGCCGCGACTCGCCTTCGACTTCATGGACGGCGGCGCCGGGCGCGAGACGGCGCTGTGCGCGAGTGCCGAGTCTTTCGCCCGTCTGCGCCTGATGCCGCGCGCGCTCGCCGGCAACGTGACACGCGATCTGTCGACGACGTTGCTCGGCCGGCGTTATGCGCTGCCCATCGGCATCGCGCCGATCGGTATGGCGGGCTTCATCTGGCCGGGCGCGGATGGCGCTTTCGCGCGCGCCGCCGTTGCGGCCGATATTCCATACTGTCTTTCGACCGCCGGCACCGCGTCGATCGAACGGATCGCCGCGCTCGCCCCCGATCACGGATGGTTCCAGCTCTATGTCGGCCGCGACGAGGCAATCACACGCGACCTGGTCACCCGTGCCAGGGCCGCCGCTTGTCCCGTTCTGGTAGTGACCGTAGACGTTCCGGCGCCGGGAAAACGAGTGCGCGATCTGCTCAATGGTTTCGCGCTGCCCTTCAAGCTGACACCCCGCATCCTGTTCGACATGGCCTGCCACCCGGCTTGGACAATGGCGATGGCCCGACAGGGCGCGCCGCGCTTTGCGAATCTCGAGCGTTATGCCGGCCCGGACAGCGGCGTTGGATCGCTGGCGCAACTGATGGCCGCGCAGAGCAGCGCGCGGCTGGATTGGGCCGAACTCGCGCGGATCCGTGACCAGTGGGGCGGCAAGCTCGTTGTGAAGGGCATCATCGATCCCACGGACGCGAAGCGTGCCGCCGATGAAGGCTATGATGGCGTGATCGTCTCCAACCATGGCGGGCGCCAGCTCGACGCGGCCCCGGCGACCATCGACGCGCTGCCGCGGGTGCGCGCGACTGTCGGTGATCGCATCGCCGTCATGGTCGACGGTGGTATCCGCACCGGCGAGGACATCGCGAAGGCCATAGTGTCGGGTGCCGATTTCGTCTGGCTGGGCCGCGCCTTCCTTTACGCGATCGCCGCGCTGGGGCCGGAGGCAGGGCCGCGCAAAGTGATCGACCTGTTGCGTGACGAGTTCGACCGGGCGCTCGCTATGCTCGGCTGCCACAGCGTCGCCGATATCACTGCCGATCGACTGTGGCCTGCGCATCGCGCCTAGACGAAGCGGAACGAGATCGATCCCATATCGCCATAGTCGACATGGATCGTATCGCCGGCATGAACGAAGATCGCGCTGGTGAAGGAGCCGCCGAGAATCACCTGGCCGGGCTCGAGCGTCACGTTGAAGGGCGCGAGTTTGTTGGCGAGCCAAGCCACGCCTTTGGCCGGATGGTTGAGCACGGCGGCCGCCACACCTGATTCCTCGATCTCGCCATTACGGTAGAGCAGGGCTGAGACCCAGCGCAGGTCCTTGTCCATCGGCTTGATCGGCCGGCCGCCCATCACGATGCCGGCATCGGCGGCGTTGTCGGAGATCGTGTCCATCACCTTGCGCGTGGACTTCGTTTCCGGATCGACGCGCTGGATGCGTGTGTCGATGATCTCGACCGCAGGCACCACATAGTCGGTGGCCGACAGCACGTCGAACACCGTGCAGCCGGGGCCCTTGAGCGGCTTGCCCAGCACGAAGGCCAATTCCACCTCGATGCGCGGTTCTATGAAGCGCGCTGTCGGGACGGCGCTGCCTTCCTCGAAGAACATGTCGTCGAACAGCACGCCGTAATCGGGCTCGTCGATGCCGACCGACTTCTGCATCGCCTTGGAGGTCAGGCCGATCTTGCGGCCCTTGATGACGCGGCCTTCGGCCAGCTTCATCGCCACCCATTCGCGCTGAATCGCATAGGCGTCCGCGACGGTGATCTGCGGGTATTCCAGCGACAGCTGGCGGATCTGCTTGCGGGTTTTTTCCGCTTCGTGCAGCCGCTGCGCCGCCCCCTTGATAACGGATGGGTCCAGCATCGGCGTCTCCCACTTCCCTTGAAATCACTTAGCATGTTAAGTATCTTTGCGGAAGACCCAAGATGGGAGGAAATGACTTGGGCAAGCTCGCGCTGGCCGCCAAGGTCACCCACGTTCCGTCGATGTACCTTTCGGAGCTGCCCGGTCCCCACCAGGGCTGCCGCGAAGCCGCGATCGAGGGGCATCGTGTCATCGGTCGCCGCGCGCGGGAACTCGGCGTCGATACGGTGGTGGTGTTCGATGTCCATTGGCTGGTGAACAGCGGCTACCATGTCAATTGCGGGCCGCATTTCGAAGGCACCTACACCAGCAACGAACTGCCTCATTTCATCAAGGATATGACCTACGAGTATGACGGCAATCCGCTGCTCGGACGCCAGATCGCTGAGGCCGGCAACGCCGCCGGCATCAAGACGCGCGCCCATGAAATCGCCAGCCTCGAACTCGAATACGGCACCCTGGTGCCGATGCGCTACATGAACAGCGACCGGCATTTCAAAGTGGTCTCGATCGCCGCCTGGTGCGCCTGGCACACCCAGGAGGAAAGTCGCCGATTCGGTGCCGCTGTGAAGAAAGCAATCGATGACAGCGACAGTACGGTAATGGTGCTTGCGTCAGGCTCGCTGTCCCATCGTTTCCAGGACAGCGCGAATGCCGACGCCAACATCTTCAAGATGACCCGCGAGTTCGACCGGCAGGTGGACCTGCGCGTGGTCGACCTGTGGAAGCAGGGCGACTTCAAGTCCTTTACAGCCATGCTGCCGGAATACGCCCAGTACTGTTATGGCGAGGGATTGATGCATGACACGATCATGCTGCTCGGCATGCTGGGCTGGGACAGCTACGATAAGCCGGTCGAGATCATCACCGACTTCTTTCCGAGCTCCGGCACGGGTCAGATCAACGCCATCTTCCCGATCCCATAGGCCACCCCATGCCCCACATCATCGTCGAGTATACGGATAATCTGGCGAGCGCGACCGATATGAAGGCTCTCCTACGCCAGCTCAACGTTACGGCACGTGGGATCAAGGACGAGCAGGGGAAACAGGTCTATCAGACCGGCGCGATCCGATCGCGCGCGATTAAGCTGACCGAATGGAGTGTTGCCGATGGTGAGGACGATTACGCTTTCGTCCATGTCACCGTGAAGATCGCCGGCGGGCGGTCGGACGCGGTCGAGGCGGCAACGTCCAATGCGCTATTCGATGTAGTGAAGGCCCATTTCGCCGCGCTCTATGAGAAGCGCTATCTGGCGCTATCCCTCGAACTCTTCAAGTTCGAGCAGGACACGTTGAAGCACAACAACATCCACGCCAAGTTCAAGGCAAAGGCGCCGGCCTAGGCGTCTTCCTCTTCCGGCATGCCGCTGTCGCCCAGCGTGTCGATCAGGTGGTCGAGGGCCTTGTAGAGCGCGGCCAGCTTCTCGGCGCCGATCGCACCGGCGATCTCTTCGTAGATGCGCTCCGATTCGACCGCCATGGTGGAGAACAGGGTACGGCCTTTGGCGGAAAGGGCGACGCGGTTGCGCCGCTGATCCTTCGCGTCGGGCTTGCGTTGAACCAGCCCCATCCGTTCCATCAGAGGAATCATGCGCGAGAGGCTGGCGGGCAGAATACCACAGCGCGCGGCCAGCTCGCGCATATCGACCCAATCGGACTCGGCCAACACACGCATCACCCGCCATTGCTGTTCGCTGAGCCCCTTGTCACGCAGGCGGGGGCGGAAGCGTTGCAGCACGGATTCACGGGCCCGCATCAATTGCATCGGCAGCGACCGATGGAACGGCCGCATCCAGGTGCGCGACTGGATCTCCGGGGGAAGCTTGCGCTTGCCGCTCACGCGCCGCCGCCGACCTTCGGGATACTATGACTGCCGGTGGCGATGGCGATGTTCTTCGTCTCCATGTAGAAGTCGAAGCTGTAGTCGCCGCCGTCACGGCCGATGCCCGACGCTTTCATGCCGCCGAACGGCGTCGGCAGGTGGCGCACATTCTCCGAATTCACCCAGATCATCCCCGCCTCGAGTGCCTGCGCGACGCGATGCGCGCGGCCGACATCTCCGGTCCAGACGTAACCCGTCAGACCATAGGGGATATCGTTGGCGATGGCGATAGCCTCGGCCTCATCCTTGAACGGTATCATCGTCAGCACGGGCCCGAAGATCTCTTCCTGCGCGATCCGCATCGATTGTTTGGCGTCGGCGAAGAGTGTGGGTTCGACGAAATTGCCTTGGCCATTCATCGCGCGCTTGCCGCCGGCCGCGATCGAGGCGCCGTCGGACTTCGCGATGTCCATATAGGACAGCACTTTCTCGACGTGCTTCGGGTGGATCAGCGGCCCGATCTCGGTGGCGGCATCGAGAGGGTGGCCGACCTTGATCTTCTTCACGCGCTCCGCCACGCGCTTTTTGAAGTCCTCATAGACCGAAGCCTGGACCAGGGCGCGCGAGGACGACGTGCAGCGTTCGCCGTTGAGGCTGTATATCATGAAGATCACGGCATCGAGCGCGCGGTCGAGATCGGCATCTTCGAACACGATCACCGGGTTCTTGCCGCCCAGTTCGAAATGGATGCGCTTCAGGGTCGGCGCGCCCTGGGCCATGATGTGGCTGCCGGTGATGCTCTCGCCGACAAAGGCGACGGCTTTGATGGCGGGATGTTCGGTCAGCGGTTTGCCGGCCGTCTCGCCGAAGCCGTGAACGACATTGAGCACCCCCGGCGGTAGCCCGGCCTCGAGCGCGATCTCGGCCAGCAGGCACGCGGTCAGCGGGCTCCATTCGGCGGGCTTGTGGACCACGGTGCACCCCGCGGCCAGGGCGGGCGCGATCTTCCAGGTCGACAGCATAAAGGGCGTGTTCCAGGGCGTGATCACACCCACCGGCCCGATCGGCTGGCGCATCGTGTAATTGAGATGGTGCGCGCTCGGCAGCGACAACCCGTCGGCGGCGCCCGGCGCGCGATCGGCGAAGAAGCGGAAATTCTCGGCACCGCGCAGGGCGGCCTTGCTCATGTAGCGGATGGGCTGGCCCGTATCCATGCACTCAACCGCGGCGATCTCATCGGCCCGCGCTTCGATGGCGTCGGCGATCTTGTGGAGCAGGGCGCGGCGCTTGTCGCCGCCCACTTTGCTCCAGGTCTTGAACGCTTGAGCGGAAGATTTCGCGGCACGGTCGACGATGGCCGGTGTGCCCGCATGCACTTGGGCAAGGACCGAGTGGTCGACCGGCGATTGCGTTTCGAACAGCGGGCCTTCGGCGACCGGCTTGCCGTCGACCAGATGGGCGACCGGATTGGCGCGGAAGCGTGCCAGGCATTTCTCGGCCATCGGAAGATCGATCTTCGTTTGCGCGCCCATGTCATCCTCCCTCGCAGGTCTGCGCGCCGAGCATTGACGGCGCCGCCCCGATAAAGTTAACATGTTAAGTGTTATCGCCGCGACGGTCAAGAACCGGCCGCATCTGACGGGCCGGGAAGGGATGGAAAATCGTGCGCTTGGTCACATTCCGCAAAGGCTCGGAAACGCATTTCGGCGCGATCGAGGGCGATAGGATCGCCGACCTGACCGGCACCGGCGGGTATCATTCACTGCTCTCGGTGCTGCGTGCCAATGCGGTCGATGCGCTGCTCGCGGCGGGAAAGATCGCAAAGCCGGAGATCGCGCTGGCCGATATTACGCTGCTGCCGCCGATCTCCGATCCGCGTGCCATCTTCTGCATCGGGGTCAACTATCCCGACCGCAACGAAGAGTACAAGGACAACACCACCGTCGCGAAATATCCGAGCCTGTTCATGCGTGTGCCCGACTCGCTCACGGGTCACGGTTCGCCGGTGCTGCGGCCGCTGCCCTCCGTCTCCGAGCAATTCGATTACGAGGGTGAAATCGTGCTCGTGATCGGCAAGGAAGGCCGGCGCATTCCCGAAGACCGCGCGCTCGATCATGTGATGGGCGCGACCCTCGGCAACGAAGGCAGCGTGCGCGATTGGCTGCGCCATTCGAAGTTCAACGTGACGCAAGGCAAGAATTTCGACCGCTCAGGCAGTATGGGCCCGTGGCTGGTGACGACGGACGAGATCGATCTCAGAAAGCCACTCCATCTGACCACGCGGGTCAATGGCGAGTTGCGGCAGGACGACACGACTGATCGGATGATCTTCGGCTTCGCCTACCTGATCAGCTATCTCAGCACTTTCGCGACCCTGAAGCCCGGCGACGTGATCTTCACCGGCACGCCGACCGGGGCGGGGGCGCGCTTCGATCCACCGCGCTGGCTGAAACCGGGAGACGTGATCGAGGTCGCGGTGCCCGAGATCGGCACCTTGCGTAACACCGTGGCGGACGATGCGGCCTAGGCGCAGTGCCTCAGGTCGCCGTCAGGCCGCCATCCACCGCGATGGCCTGGCCAACGATAAAGGACGCATCGTCCGAGGCCAGGAACAGCGCCACTCGTCCGATCTCTTCAGGCTCCGCGATGCGGCCGATCGGATGGCGCGACAGGATCGCCGCCTCGACCTTCGGATCCTGGAACCAGTCCATCAAGATTTGCGTGCGCGTGGCGCCGGGGCAGATCGCATTGATGCGGATCTTCTTGTCGATGTAGTCGAGCGCCGTGGTGCGGGTGAGGCCGACGACGCCGTGCTTGCTGGCCGAATAGCTGGCGATGCCCTTCTCGCCGACCAGGCCGGCCACCGACGCCGTGTTGACGATGGCGCCGCCGCCGGTCTTCAGCATCTCGGCGATCTCGTGCTTCATGCAGAGATAGACGCCCTTCAGGTTGACATCGACGATGCGGTCCCAGGCGACCTCCTCCTCGTCACCCACTGCGAAGCCGCTGGCGCCGACGCCCGCGTTGTTGAAGGCGACATCGATCCGGCCGAAAGCTTTGACCACCGTCGCCACCATCGCCTTCACCTGCGCCTCGACACTGACATCGCAGGCAATGGCAATCACCTCGCCGCCGGCCGCCTGAATCCGTTTGGCGGTTTCCCGCGCATCGGCCTCGTTACGATCGACCACGACGGTGCGCGCGCCTTCGCTTGCGAACAGGGCGGCGGTGGCGCGGCCGATGCCCGAACCGGCACCGGTGACGATGACGGACTTGTTCTTAAAGCGCTCGGCCATGGCGACGCCCTTTCAGCACATGATGTCGGTTCGGGATATTGGAAGCTGCGGGCGGAGACGGCAAGCATCTCCGCCGCGCAACGGTCAGGCGAAAAAGTCGGCGACGGCTTTCACCGATTCGGGCTTCTCGTCGAGAACGAGATGGCCCGCGCCCTTATATGTGAGCACCTTGGAGCCAGGAACCAGCTTGGACCAAGTGTCCTTCTGGCCGACCGGAATGATCCTGTCCTCTTCGCCCCAGACGAAGAGGGTCGGCACATTGATGCGGTGCAGCCACTTCGGCAGGCTCTTGTCGTAGATGCGTTCCCACACGATGCGCGCCGCGCTGGTCATCTCGCGGTAGCCGCCGACGATGAAGTCGATATCGGCGGTCTTCGGCAGATGCGGTTCCAGCACCTTCATGTCGTGGACGAGGTAGGTCGGGAACACCTCGGGCCGGATGCTGAACAGATCGGTGGTCGGGTGTTCCTTCACGCGCAGCCCGGCCGGTGCCACCAGTACGAGCTTCTTCAACCGATTGGCATGCTGGGTGGCGAAGCTCGAGGCGAAGAAGCCACCGAGCGAGAAGCCGACCAGGTTGACCTTGTCGAGCTTCAGCATGTCGAGCAGCTCGAGATAGTGCATCACGTAGTCTTGGATGCCGGTGACCGTCGTGTCGTCGGCCGACTCGCCCCAGCCGGGATGGTAAGGGATCATCACCTTGTACTTGTCGGCCCATGGCACCGCGAAGTCGAAGCCGTGGAAGGTGCCGCCGCCATGCCAAAACATCAGCGGTTCGCCTTTGCCGGCGGTCAGCATCACGGTCTTGATGCCGTTGACGCTCAGTTCTTCGCGTTGGAAGATTTTCGAGAAGGTTGGCATGTCAGCGCGCTCCCACGGCAGCGAGGCGCTTCTGCACGGTGGACATCGGATCCTTGCGCAGCTTCGGAATCACCTCTTCGGCAAACAACGTCATGTTCTTGACCACCTTCCAATGGGGCATGTCGCCGATATGGTGATGCAAGATGATGCGGCTGGACTGCGCCTCTTCGCACCATTGCTCGATGGCGGAGGCGACATCGTCGGCGGTGCCGACCGCCACGCGCCACTGCTGGGTCAGTGCATCCCAGTCGAAGCCGCCATGGATATTGGGCATCGAGGCGCGCAGCTTGAACTGCTCCAGCGAGATATAGCCCGGAGGGGCCAGATAGCGCGGCGTCGTGCGCAGCGTATCCATGAAGTAGAACTTGATGTGTTCCTTGGCTTCGCGCTCGGCCTGCTCGCGCGTCTCGGCCACGTAGATGATGGCGTTGAACAGCGCCTTGTCCGGCGAGGGGGTGTGGCCGTACTTCGCCGTCAGCTCGCGCAGCGAGTTGAAGGTCTTGATCTGCGAGGTCTTGGGTGTGAAGACCTGCGAGTAGGCCCAGCCGCGCTGCGCGGCGAACTCGACCGTCTCCGGGCTGCCGGTGCCGACGATGGCGACCTTCGGATGCGGCTTCTGATAGGGTTTCGGCCAGACGTTGAGATAACGGTAGCTGTAGAATTCGCCGTCATAGGGGATCGGACCGTCTTCGGTCCAGGCCTTCATCATGATGTCGATCGACTCGCGGAAACGGGCGCGCGCCGTGGTCGGGTTCATCGGGTTGGCCCAATACTCCATGCCGGTGCCGAGCGGGAAGGCGATCTCCAGCCGTCCCTTCGACATCACGTCGAGCATGGCGTATTCTTCGGCCAGACGGTTCGGGTATTCGAGATTGATCGGGGTGCCGAACACGCAAATCTTGGCCTGCTTGGTCTGCGGAATCAGGGTCGCCGCGATCAGGCTGCAGGCCGGCATCATGCTATAGGCCGTGTTGTGGTGTTCGTTCACCACCAACCCGTCATAGCCGAGCTGATCGGCCAGCACCAACTCGCTGATGTAGCGGTTGTAGAGCTCATGACCCTTCTCTGGATCGTAGAACTTGTTGGGGAAGTCCACCCACAGCGAGTCGTATTTCTGATGGTCCGCCGGCAGGTGGACATAGGGCATGAAATGCATGCAGTAGAACTGCAGGTCGTCTTTCCAATTGAGCATCGTTCCTCTCCCTTCCCCGCGACGCCAAACCCGAATGCGGGCGCGTCGGCAACCCAATCGCGCTGCGTTTTCTTGTTTGCTCCGCATCGCCGTGCGGTTTCGATGTCGCGAAGATTGACACACCGCAGGAGCGGTTGGAATAGCCAACACGCCGGT
>CAZNZI010000763.1:0-5878 GCA_964577475.1 uncultured Rhodospirillaceae bacterium | reverse complement strand
AAATCCCGAGGCCGTGGTGATCGGCGCCGACCAGGTGCTCGATTGCGACGGCAAGCTGTTCGACAAGCCGGTCGGGCTCGACGGCGCGCGGCGCCAGTTGAAGGATCTGCGCGGCAAGCGACACAAGCTGATCAGCGCGGTCGCCATCGCCCAGAACGGCGAGGTGACCTGGAGCCATGCGGAATCGGCCACATTGTCGATGCGCGTCTTCAGCGATACCTTCCTCGATGCCTATCTGGCGCTGACGGGCGACAAGGTGGTGGGATCGGTGGGGTCCTATCAGCTCGAAGCCCTCGGTGCGCAGCTGTTCACCAAGGTCGAGGGGGACTTCTTTACCGTGCTGGGTCTGCCGCTTCTGCCGCTGCTCGATCAGCTCCGCCGCGCGGGCGCCATTCCCGCATGAGTCTGCCCCAATGACTCTCACCGGCAAGGCCCGCATCGCCGGCGTCCTCGGCTGGCCGGTCGGCCACTCGCGCTCGCCCAAGCTGCACGGATTCTGGCTGACCCAGCACAAGATCGACGGCGCCTACATCCCACTGCCGGTCGCGCCCGAAAACTTTGAACGTGCCGTGCGCGCGCTGCCGCTGCTTGGTTTCGCCGGCGCCAACGTCACCGTGCCGCACAAGGAAGCCGCGCTGCGCCTCGCCGATTCGGTTGACGACGTGGCGCGGCGCATCGGTGCCGCCAACACGCTGATCGTCGGTGGCGACGGCACGTTCAGCGCTACCAACACCGACGCCTTCGGTTTCATCGAGAACCTGCGCCAGGGCGCGCCGGGTTTCATCGCCAAGCGTGGCCCGGCCGTAGTGCTGGGCGCCGGCGGGTCCGCGCGCGCGGTAGTGGCCGCGCTGATCGATGACGGCGTGCCGGAAATCCGGCTGGTCAACCGCACGCTCGAACGGGCGCAGGACTTGTCTTCTGCGCTCGGCGGGCCGATCAAGCCCGTCGCCTGGGCCGAACGTGCGGAAGCCCTGCGCGGCGCGGCGCTTCTTGTGAACACCACGACGCAAGGCATGACCGGCCAGCCGCCGCTCGACCTCGCACTCGATGCGCTACCGAAGACCGCACTGGTCAATGACATCGTCTATGTGCCGCTGGTCACCGATCTTCTGGCGCGCGCGGCAGCGCGCGGTAATCCCACCGTCGACGGGCTCGGCATGCTGCTGCATCAGGCGCGGCCCGGATTCGCGGCCTGGTTCGGCGTGATGCCGCAGGTGACGCCCGAACTGCGCGCGGCGGTCGAGGCCGGATGATCGCACGATGATTGTCCTCGGGATCACCGGCTCGATCGGCATGGGCAAATCGGTCGCGGCTTCGCAATTGCGTGCACTGGGCGTGCCGGTTCATGACGCCGACGCCGTGGTCCACGAGCTGATGGCGCCGCATGGTGCCGCTGTCAGTATCGTCGGCAAAGCCTTCCCGGGCACGGTGAAGAACGGCGCGATCGACCGCGCGGCCCTGGGCGCGAAAGTCTTCGGTGATGACCGCGCGCTTGCCAGACTCGAAGGGATTCTCCATCCGCTGGTGCGTCAGCGCCATGCGCGCTTCATTGCAACGGCCCGCAGCCGCCGCCTGCCCATCGTCGCGCTCGACATCCCGCTGCTGTTCGAAACCGGCGGCGAAGGCCAATGCGATGTGGTGGCCGTCGTCTCGGCGCCGGCCTTCCTGCAAACTCAGCGCGTCCTCAAGCGCCGCGGCATGACGCGCGACCGGCTGGCGGCCGTCCTGTCGCGCCAGATGCCCGATGTGGAAAAACGCCGCTGGGCAGACTATGTAGTGCCCACCGGCAATGGGCGCCGCGCGACGCTGCGCCGCTGGGCCGAGATTCTGCGCGCTTTGAAAGCGCGGGGGGACAAGTCCGATGCGTGAAGTCGTGTTCGATACGGAAACCACCGGTCTCGACCCCAAATCGGGCCACCGGCTGGTGGAAGTCGGCTGTATCGAGCTGATGAACCACATCCCGACCGGCGCCACCTTCCACCGCTACATCAATCCCGAACGCGACATGCCCGACGAGGCGTTCCGCGTCCATGGGCTCTCGGCCGACTTCCTGGCCAAGCACAAGACTTTCGATGCCCATGCGCAGGAGCTGGTCGATTTCATCGGTGATTCGCCCCTGGTGATTCACAACGCCGATTTCGACATGAACTTCCTCAACCACGAACTGGCCGCGATCGGCCTGCCCCTCGTGCCGCGCAACCAAGCGATCGACACGCTGCATATCGCGCGGCGCAAATTTCCCGGCGCGCCGGCCAGCCTCGATGCGCTCTGCACGCGCTTCAATGTCGATCTCTCGCAGCGCTATCTGCATGGCGCCTTGCTCGATGCGCAGCTTCTCGCCGCCGTCTATATCGAACTGATCGGTGGGCGCCAGGCGGGCCTCGAACTCGGTGTCATCGCCGCAGCCACCGCGACGACGGTCACTGGCGTTGCCACGCCCGTGCGCCGCGAGCCGCGACCCGACACGGTTCCGGTTGAGGAACTGGTACTGCACGAAGCCTTCCTCAAAAAGATCAAAGCCGCGCTCTGGCTGGCCGACGCCCCAACTCCCCCATGAGCGAAACGGAAGAGGGCTGCCTATCGCGGCCTGATGGCAATACCATCGCCTACCGCCGCACACGGCCCGCCGTGCTCGGCCGCAATGCGCCGGGTATCGTGTTCCTGCACGGCTTCCGCTCCGACATGACCGGCGGCAAGGCCCAGGCGGTCGAGGCGTATTGCCGCGGGCGCGGCCAAGCCTGTCTGTTGTTCGATGGTTTTGCGCATGGGCAAAGCTCGGGCGATTTCGCGCAGGGCACCATCGGCCGCTGGGCTGAGGACGCGGCGGCAGTCCTCGACCAGCTCACCGAAGGCCCGCAGATTCTGGTCGGGTCCAGCTTCGGGGGCTGGATCATGGTGCTGGCCGCGCTCTTGCGTCCGCAACGGGTCGCCGGCCTGCTCGGTCTCGCCGCCGCACCCGACTTCACCGAGGATCTGATCCTGGCCGCTTTCTCGCCCGAGGAACGGCGTGCCCTCGACGAACAAGGCCAGGTGATCATCCCCGGCACCTACGACCTGCCGCCCTATCCGATCACCAAGCGGCTGATCGACGAGGCGCGGGTCCATCTGGTGCTGCGCGGGCCGATTCCGCTCACTTGCCCCGTGCGCCTGATCCATGGACTCGACGATCCCGACGTGCCCTGGCAGACCGCGATGCGGCTGCAGGAAAAGCTGGCCTCGACCGATGTCGCGGTGACCTTGGTCAAGGGCGCCGGTCACCGGCTCAGCGCGCCCGCCGATCTCGTGCGGCTGCGCATGACGCTTGACGATCTTCTGCGTCCGACCGCAACCGTCACCCGGTAAAACGCAACGGAAAGGACGACACCGCATGGCCATCTGGTTCGGTGCACCCGATCTCGACTTCACGAGGACGCGCGCCAAGAACACGATGATCGAGCATCTCGGCATCGAATTGCTCGAAGTGGGGGACGACTATCTCAAAGCGCGGATGCCGGTCGACCAACGCACGCGCCAACCCTTCGGTCTTCTGCACGGCGGTGCATCGGTTGCGCTGGCCGAGACGCTTGGCAGTCTGGGCGCGACCTATTGCGTCGATCGCGAGAAATTCACCTGCGTCGGTCTCGAGATCAACGCCAACCACGTCCGGGCCGTCAAGGACGGTTTCGTCTACGGCGTGGCCAGTCCAGCCCATATCGGCCGCAGCACCCATATCTGGGAAATCCGCATTACCGACGAGGCCGATAAATTGGTGTGCATCTCACGCATCACCATGGCGATCTTGCCGATCGGCGCCTAACGCGCCACGCGCTGGCGGCGCGCGAAGGATCAGCCGCCGGCGTCGAGGATCGCCTTCAGGCCTTCGCGGTAATTCGGGTAAGCGAGTCGCACACCCAGTTCCTTCTTGATGCGCTCGTTCTTCACGCGGCGGCTGTCGTTCCAGAAGGTCCGTCCGGTCGGCGTGAACTCGGCCTCGTCGAACGGGATCGGCGGGGGCGGCGCCCGGCGCAGCAGATCGCAGGCATAGGCCACCACATCGGCTTGCGCCGCCGGCTCGTCGTCGGTCACGTTATAGATCGCGCCGGGATTGGGTCTGGCGATCGATGCCGCCAAAACGGTTGCGATATCGTCGACATGGATGCGGCCGAACAGATGGCCCGGCTTGACGATTCGGCGCGCCGTACCCGCGCGTACGTCGTCGAGCATACTGCGCCCCGGCCCGTAAATGCCCGCGAGGCGGAACACATGGACCGGCAGGCCCTGCTCCTGCCCCATCACCAGCCACGAGGCTTCGGCGGTCGAACGGCGGCGGGCGCGCTCGGAGGTCGGCGCCGGCCGTGTCGTCTCGTCGACCCATCGCCCGCTGTGATTGCCATAGACCCCCGTGCTCGAAAGGTAGCCCACCCAGCGCAGCGACGATTTCATCGCCACGAGGTCCTTCCACATCTGGTCGAGCACCGGATCGCTGCGCTCGTCGGGCGGTACGGAGGAGAGAACGTGAGTCACCCGCTTGAGATGCTCGGGCAGCAGCCGGACGTCGCGGCTGAAGCGCAACTCGTCCGGCGCTTTCGGGTCGCGCGCGGTGCCGATCACCTCCCAGCCCTGGGGTTCGAGCAGGCGTGCCAAAGCGCGGGCGCTATAGCCGTATCCGAAACAAAGCAAACGCGGCATGGCTGATCTTAAGCACCCCGGCTGAGGAACTTGGCGATGGACGGTCCCGTCAGCATGACGGCGAACAAGCGTAGCGTCTGAACGGCAATCACGAAAGGTGCATCGGCATGGCTGCCGACGGCAATAATTACAACGGAATCAAGACCCCCCGGGCTGGTCGCCAAATAGGCCGTCAGCCCGTCGATGGGCAAAAGCAGGGTCAGGACCCAGGCGGACAAGGCGCAGAGCGCAATCAGGGTCAAGGCCGCCACCATCAGCTTCGGCAGCGCCCGCAGGGCATAAAGAAAGATATCGCGATTGAAATTGAGGCCGATATACCAGCCGAACACCGTATAGGTGATCGCCAGCAGCCAGAACGGCAGGGTGATCTCGACCAGGCCCGAAATATGAAGGGCGGCGCCGATGATCATCGGCGTCAGGATGCTCGAGGCGGGAAAGTGGATCAGCCGCGCCAGCACCGCGCCGGCACCGGCGATCGCCAATGTCTCGATCACCGGCATGATCTGTTCGGCGCCCGATGGCGCCGGTCCGGCCGGCGTCGCCGATCCGATCACGCCGAAGATCAGATGGGAGACCAGCGAGGCCGAGAGGACCACGATCACCATGCGCAGATACTGCATGAAGGCGACGAGGCGCATATCGGCCCCGAAATCCGCCGACATCGCCACCATCACCGAGGCCGCACCCGGCGTCGATCCCCAGGCCGCGGTGGTGCCGGGCAATTTGGCGAAGCGCATCAGCCCCCATCCGGCGACGGCGCCCGACAGAACCGTCGCCACCACCACCAGCAGCATCGGCGCCCAGTCATGGGCCAGCGAAACCAGGATGGCGGCGTTCAGGGTCTTGGCGACCAGGCAGCCAATAATCGCCTGGGCGCCGGTGAAGGCCATCGGCGGCAGCTTGATCCCAGCGCCGCCGACGCCGAAGCCGATCGCCGCCACCATCGGTCCGATCAGGAACGATGCCGGTACGCCGAGGCTGAACAGCGCAGAACCGAGAAGAACCGAGAGGACGAGCAGCGTCCCCCACCAGACTATTGGTTTTCGTGAGGTCATCGGGCTAAGTGTAGCAAGCCCGTTCCATTGCGAAACCCGGCAATCCGCCGCGAGCCATACCGTATGCGCAAGCCCTCATCGCAAACCGCGATACCGAAGCCGGGCCGGATCGCCGATCTGGCGGTGGCTGCGGTGTTCGACGCCTATCCCGAACC
>CAZNZI010000762.1:0-8873 GCA_964577475.1 uncultured Rhodospirillaceae bacterium | reverse complement strand
GATAAAGACCGTCGCCGCAAGTGCACGTCCAAAACGAATTGCCATCGTGAATGCTCCCTATGCAGGTGCGGAATGCGCACGAGCATCAGCCTACCGCGCTTCAGTCCCTCAGGGCGATGACTCGCCGGACGCGCGGGTTATTCCCGGCGTTTTTTCGGCGTCGTCCGGTATGTGGGTTAGACGATGCCGGCGGCCCGCAAGCGGGCAATAGTCGCTTGATCCAGGCCGAGGCTTTCGAGGATCGCGTCGGTCTCCTGGCCCAGGCGCGGGGGCGCAGTGACCGTTTCGCGGCTTGCCCCTGTTTCGCGCAAGGGCGAGGCAACGGCGGGGACCGATCCGCCGCCGGGCAGCGGCAGGGTCGCGCCGAGCCCATGGGCCAGTGCCTGTGGATCGGCGAAAGCCTGGGCAACCGAGTTGATCGGTCCGGCGGGAACGCCCGCGGCTTCCAGCCCATCCAGCCAATAGCCCGCCGGCTTCGCGGCGATCAGGGCCGCCAGCCGCGCGACCAGTTCGGCGCGGTTGGCGACGCGCGCAGGGTTGGTGGCGTAACGCGGATCGCGTGCCAGCTCGCCCACGCCGGCAAGTTCGCACAGTTTGGCAAATTGCCCGTCATTGCCGACCGCGATGACGATATGGCCATCGGCCGTGGCGAAAGCCTGATAGGGCACGATGTTGGGGTGGGCATTGCCGAGCCGCCCGGGCGACGTGCCCGAGACGAGATAATTGAGCGCCTGGTTGGCGAGCGTCGCCACCTGGACATCGAACAGCGCGACGTCGAGATGCTTGCCCTGGCCCGTGGCGCGCGCGATGGGCAGCGCGGCGAGAATGCCGATGGTGGCGTAGAGGCCGGTCATTATATCGGCCAGCGCCACGCCGACCTTCATCGGCTCGCCGCCCGCCGCGTTGTCCGGGGCACCGGTGATACTCATCAGCCCGCCCATGGCCTGAATCATAAAGTCGTAGCCCGCGCGCGGCGCATAGGGTCCGTCCTGGCCGAAGCCGGTGATCGAGCTGTAGATGAGCTTCGGATTGCGCTTGGCGAGCGTCGCGTAATCGAGCCCGTAGCGCACCAGTCCGCCGACCTTGAAGTTCTCGATGACGACATCGGCGGTGTCGATCAGCTGGCGCGTCAACGCCGCGCCGTCCGGCTGCGCGAAGTCGATGGTGAGGGATTTCTTGCCGCGGTTGGTGGACAAGAAATAGGCAGAGAGATCCTTGATCTCGCGCCCGGCTTCATCCTTTGCATAGGGCGGGCCCCAGGCGCGGGTGTCGTCGCCCGCTTTCGGCCGTTCGACCTTGATCACCTCGGCGCCGAGATCGGCCAGGGTCTGCGCGGCCCAAGGACCGGCCAGTACCCGCGCGAGCTCGATGACACGCACGCCCTTGAGAGACTGGCCGAGCGGCGATCCCGTCATTGAAAATCGCCCATAGATGGTCTCGCCCCGATTTCCGCCATGATCGCCCCGCCCAATGGCGGTCTCCCTACCCATGCGGGTCCGCACGGCATGATGTCTTCCTGGCAACTGGCCTGCCCAAAATCAACAAGGCATTCGATCGGAGCGCCGGGCATCGCGCGGATTTGCGAGTTTGGTAAGTTTCAACGGGAAGACGCCATTATTTTGGGCTGGCAAACGAGTTGTGAGGATAGACCGGCTTACGGTACTGTGGCCCTTCGCGAACCCGCAAAAAACAAGGCGGAACAGGCGGTGAGGATCGTCGGCTATCGTGAGGTTGCCGTTCTGCTGGGTTTCGGCCTGGCCATTGGCGCTATTGGGTCGGCCGGTGCGCAAACCGTGGTCGGCGGCGATGGCCGCCCGGCCGTCGAGGTCGACCATTCGGTCCTCGACAATCTGGGCCCCACCCCCACCCTGCCCGACCTGCTGCTGGGCCGCCGGCCCGCCGCACCTGCGAGCAGCGCGGTCAAACTCCATAAGCCGACCGGCAAAGCCATCGCGGGCGCCAAGACGCCGAAACTGACCAAGCCGAAAGCGATCGCCGATGCGGCGCCCAAGCTGAAAGAGCCGAAGGCGCGGAAACCGGCCGACACTGCGGTTGCCAAGACCGAGCCGAAGGGGAAGTCAGCCCCAACTGAAAAGAAGACCGCGGATACCGCGAAGACGAGTCAGGCCAACAAGAAGCTGGCGTCGAATTTCGAGCCGCCGCCGAAGCCGCCGACCCGTCCTTCGGCCGCCATGTCCAATGCCGACATGCCCGGCGCGACGATCGAACCCACCAAGCCGACGCCCGCAGAAGCCAAAGCAGCCGAGACGAAGACCGCGAGCAAGCCCTCCACAACGACCAACGCGCCGCAAAAACTGGCCGCCGCCGAGCCGCCGGCCACCGCCAAGACCGACGCGCCCAAGCCGCCAGAGTCCGTCAAAGAGCCCGCCAAGGCGGAAGCGCCGAAAGCGCCCGAACCGCCCAAGGCCGAAACTGCGAAAACCGAGGCCCCGAAGGCCGACGCGGCGAAGACCGAATCGAAGGTCGCGCTGATGACGCCGCCGCCCACGACGGCCGCCACATCCGATGGCGCGGCGCTGACGATCCCCTTCCCCAAGGAAGGCGCGACGCTGAGCGACGACGCCCGTGGCGCGCTGGTGAACGTCGCCAAGCGCGCCCTGGGCGACAACGCGATCCAGCTTCAGGTTCTTGCCTATGCCTCGGGCGACGAGGACAGCGCCAGCAAGGCACGCCGTCTGTCGCTCTCGCGCGCGCTGGCGGTGCGGTCCTTCCTGATCGATCAGGGCGTGCACAGCACGCGCATCGAAGTGCGCGCGCTCGGCAATAAGGTTCCGGACGGCCCGCCAGACCGTGTCGATCTGGTGGAGCAGAAGCATTAAACGACGCGGCTCAGCCGCGCGCCCTGAGGACCCAATAAGAACGGACCGGTGCCGATGACCCGCCCTTTCCGCTTCCTGATTCGGATGATGATCTTCCTGGCTGTCGTGGTCGTCATCGTTGGCGCCCTCGAAGCCGGGTTGCAGAAAGCGTTTTCGCACAACGTCGGACTCAATTCGCTGATCCTGGTCGTGCTGCTGTTCGGGATCGGGCTCAATTTCCGCCGCGTCATCGTGCTGAATCGCGAAGTGCGCTGGGTCGAGGATTACCGCCGCGGCCAGCCGCAGATTTCCGCCTCGACGACGAAACTGCTGGCGCCGCTCGCCACCATGCTGGGCGAACGCCGCGACCGGTTCAACCTGACGCCGCTGACCATGCGCTCGCTCCTCGACGGTCTCTCGTCGCGCTTCGACGAGTCCCACGAGATGGCGCTCTACTTCACCGGGCTGATGATCTTCCTCGGCCTGCTCGGCACTTTCTGGGGTTTGAGCCAGACCATCGGGTCGATCGGCGACGTGATCCATAATCTGAGCGTGTCGGGCGACGATCCGCAATCGGCCTTCGCCGGATTGAAGCAGGGCCTCGAGACACCGCTGTCGGGCATGGGCACCGCCTTCTCGACCTCGCTGATCGGTTTGGGCGGCTCGCTGGTGCTGGGCTTTCTCGACTTGCAAGCCGGGCAGGCGCAGAACGCCTTCTACAACGATCTCGAAGACTGGCTGTCGGCGCAGACCAAGATTTCCGCCGGCACCGGCGTCGGCGAATCGGGCGACCAGTCGGTGCCCGCCTATATCCAGGCGCTACTCGAACAGACCGCCGACAGTCTCGACAATCTCCAGCGCGTGATCGCGCGCGGCGAAGAAAGCCGGATCGCCAGCAACAACAATCTGCGCGCCCTCACCGAACGCCTCTCGGCGCTCGCCGATCAGATGAAGACCGAACAGAGTCTGATGCTGAAACTGGCCGAGAACCAGATGGAGATGCGGCCGATCCTGCAGAAGCTGGCCGACAGCCGGGGCTCCGCGGGGATCGACGACACCACGCGCGGCTATATCCGCAACATCGACACGTCGCTCAACCGCATGCTCGACGAAGCGAGCGCGGCCCGCGACGAGATGGTGCGCGACATCAGGAACGAATTCCGTCTGCTGACCCGCACCATCGCCGTGCTGGCCGACGACGAGAATCAGAGCGGCCCCGACCTGCGCGCGCCCAGGGACCGGTAAGCCATGGCCGGCAGCACCCGCCGGCGTGGCGGCAGTATCAGTGTCTGGCCGGGCTTCGTCGATGCCCTGGCATCGCTGCTGCTGGTCATCATCTTCGTTCTTCTGGTCTTCGTGCTGACCCAGTTCTATCTGGGCCAGGTTCTCTCCGGCCGCGACCAGACGATCACACGGCTCTCGAAGCAACTCAACGAACTGACCGACCTGCTCGATCTCGAACGGCAGAGCAATTCCGAGCTGAAGGTCAATATCGGCAAATTGACCGAACAGCTCGCCGCCTCGACCGCCGCGCGCGACTCTTTGCAGGCGCAGGTCAATCAGAACTCGGAAGACCATCAGAAAGTCGCGATGCTCCAGAACGACGTCGAGGCGCTCAAGGCGCTGAAGGCGGAGTTGGAGAAGAAGGTTGCCGATCTCGGTGCGCAAGCCGCCGAGGCGCAGGGACAACTGGCGGCCGAGAAAGACATCTCGGCCTCGGCGCGGGCCCAGGCCGCACTGCTCAATCAGCAGCTCGAAGCCCTGAAGGCCGAGATCGCCAAACTCAACGCTGCGCTCAATGCGAGCGAGACAAAAGATACGGCGCAGGAAACCCAGATCGCCGATCTCGGCAAGCGCCTCAACGCGGCACTCGCCAGCAAGGTCGAGGAACTCGAACGCTACCGTTCCGAATTCTTCGGGCGTCTGCGGCAGATCATCGGCGACCGGCCCGGCATCCGGGTCGAAGGCGATCGTTTCGTCTTCCAATCCGAGCTTCTGTTCGCCTCGGGCTCGGCCGATATCAACGATGCCGGCAAGGCGCAGCTGGCCGATCTCGCCAAGACATTGCTGCAGGTCACGACGCAGATCCCGACCGATATCCCCTGGGTGCTGCGCGTTGACGGCCACACCGACAAGGTGCCGATCAACACGATCCTGTTCCCGTCGAACTGGGACCTGTCGGTGGCGCGCGCGCTCGCCGTGGTCAAATATCTGACCGCGCAGGGCTTGCCGGCCGAGCATATGGCCGCCGCCGGCTTCGGCGAATTCCAGCCGATCGACAAGGGCAATTCGGCCGAGGCGCTGGCCAAGAACCGGCGCATCGAAATCCGCCTCGACTCCCGCTGAGGCCCGTTCCGTGTGGGCCGTCGGCATTCATGGCGGCGCGGGACCTTTGCGAGGCGCGCCACTCGACGCGCAGCAATCGACCCTTGAGTCGGTGATCGCCTGGGCCGAGAGCGCGCTCGAACAAGGCGCCTCGGCTCTCGATGTGGTGGAGGGCGCGATCCGGCGGCTCGAAGACTCCGGCCATTTCATCGCCGGCCGTGGCGCCTGCCCCAACACCGACGGGCAATTCGAACTCGACGCCTCGATCTGCGACGGGCCGACGCGGCGCGCGGGCGCGGTGGCGGCGCTGGCCGGTGTCTACCCGCCGATCTCGATCGCGCGCGCGGTGATGGAGAAGACGAAGCACGTCCTGCTGGCGGGCGGCGGCGCGAAACGCTTTGCGCTCGACAACGGCTTCGCTGCCATCGATGACCCGAAGACCTTCTTCATGCCGAGCGACACGCGCGCGACGACACCGCATGGCACGGTCGGCGCGGTGGCGCTCGATCAATCGGGCGCGATCGCGGCGGGTACTTCGACCGGCGGCACGATCGGCAAGCGGCCGGGGCGCGTCGGCGACAGTCCCATCATCGGCGCCGGCACCTGGGCCGATGAGCGCGTCGGCGTTTCCTGTACCGGCCATGGCGAATACTTCATCCGCACCGCGGCGGCTCATGCGGTAGCAATGTTGGTGCGCGATCCCAGATCGTCGCTGCAGCCGATCCTGGGCACGGTTTTGGATGAAGTGGGGCAACTCGGCGGCGAAGGCGGGATGATTGCCGTCGATCACACGGGCCTCGTCACCTATGCCTTCAACACCGAGTCGATGCGCGTCGCGCTCTCAACCTCGACCGGTCAGCGCGAGGCCCAGATCGCGCTGCGCTGACGCCGGTCAGAAGTGATAGGCGACCCCGCTCATCAGCGAGACTTCGTCGGTATGGCTGTGCGGTTCGAAGCACCCTGAAGAGCAGAACGCATTGGTCGGCTCGACCACGACCGGGCTTTCGCCGAAATCGAAATGGGTATAGCCGACGGTGCCGGTGAGTTCGAGGCGCTCGGTGAGGCGCAGGCCGAGCTTCGCCTTAGTCTGATAGATCAGCGCGCTGCCCAAGGCATAGTCGGCAATGCCGTCGTTCATGTTGGCGCCGAAGGTGGCGCCCAGCGCGCCCGAGAGCGAGAACACCCAGCGCGGCGCGAGGCTGATCTGCCCCATCAGCCCGCCCAGCGCCGCCCAGTTGGTATAAGTCTCGGTCTGCGTACCGCTGAGCTGACGATCCCAGTAGCGATAGTCGAGCTGGACATAGGGGATCAGCATCATGTTTTCGCCGAAGGGCAGGCCGCGCCCGGCTTGCAGCGAGACCGCGTAGAACCAATCATTGGTGCTGCCGTTGTACGGCAAGCAGGTCCCGCTGAGATTGCAGATCGCGCCGTTGTAATCGGTCTGGCCGATGCTGCCCGTCAGATCGGCGTGCAGGTAGAGATTGCGCAGAAGACCCGCCGCGCGGTCGCTGGCAAGAAGCCCCGCGCCCAGAGTCGCCGTGGGAACCCAACCCTTTTCGGTGTCGAGCGTTGCGCCGTTGAAGGTCTCGCCGTAGTCGATATCGGTGGCGCCGAGTTCGAGCGAGACCGCGTTGTCGGCGGCACGGATCTCCTCCTGAGCGCGGACCGGCGCGGCGACGGCGAGCAGGACAGCGCTTGCCGTGACCAGGCGGGTCAGGCGCGCGGCGAAGCGGCGTAATGATGGCTGAAAACGGGGGTGCATGTCCGGCTCCTTGACCGACGTCCAACCCCCGGCCCCGAGTATCCGTGGGCCGGCGCGATCCGGCAAGCGGGTGTGCTCGGAGGGCGCGGTTAGAGCGAGAGGTCGAGATAGACGCCGGTCATCGCCCCGATTTCCTGGCGCAAAAGACCGCCGAGCGTCGTTCCGGCATCGCGGGTCGAGGTCCAGGCGGCACCGGGGCCGGTACACGCGAAGTGCCAGGCCCCGCTGCGGGGTGAGGACAGCCAGATCTGCCGGTTGGGGGCGTGCTTGTTGATCACGTATTGGCCGCCGTCTTCGAGATCGATGGTCAGAATGCCCTGCTGAAGTTCCACATCGAGGCGGTCGTCGAGATGGGTTTCGATGGCGAGCGCGATCTCGTTCAGGGCCTCGTCGGCGAGGGGGTGGAAGGCGGATTCGGAAATCGTCACGTTTTCAAGCCTTTAGCTGGTCGTTTCTGGCGAAATCCCGTGCCATGAAGGCGAGGCGCTAAGACCTTGCAACCAAACGTCCAAGACTGTATATACCCGCCTTCGCAACGGAGCCCAGCCATGAAGGCCGACATTCATCCCGACTACCACGAAATCACAGTCATCATGACCGATGGCAGTGAGTTCAAGACGCGGTCGACCTATGGCAAGGCGGGCGATACCCTGCGCCTGGACATCGATTCCAAGTCGCATCCGGCCTGGACGGGCGTCCATCGCCTGGTCGACAGCGGCGGCCAGCTCGCCAAGTTCAATAAGCGCTTCGGGAAACTCGGCGTTAAGAAATAATGCGCTGACAAGGCGCATCCTTTTCCCACCTGCGGAAAAGGCTTCAACGTTCATCCTTTCCTAATTATTAGGTATGCTTATGGAACTGCAGGTCTAGGACCAGCAGGAGCATTGTTGTGTCTGCGTCTAACCCATTTTCAGTAGAGCGGACTCTCTAGGTCGATCGGGACAATGGCCCTTCAGGTCACCACCTATGAGGTCTATATCGTCGACAACGGTCGATGGGTGCTGCACGCCCGTTACCGTCGCGACGAGCGCGAGAAGGCCGTCGAAGAAGCCAAGCTGATCGAGCGCGAGCTTTCGACCTCGGTCAAGGTGTCGCGCGAGGTCTACAACTCGAGCGACAACACCTCCGAAGAAACCACGGTCTACGCGACCGAGAAGCCGCCGCCGCGCAAAGCGGCCCCCGTCGCGCGTGCCGGTGGTGGTGGCGGACGCAAGGGTGGCGGCGGGGGCGGCGGCTTCCTGGACGATTTCGGCGGCGGCGGTGGACGCGCGGCAACGGCCGGCGCCAGCCGCGGCGCTGTAGAAGCGCGCCAGCAGGCAACCGCCGCGGCCGTACAAAGCACGATCGGCGCGTTGGGCCGCATCGTGCTCGTCATTGTCGGTTCGCTGATCGGCGCAGTGATAGTCACCATGCTGGCGTCATATGTTCTTCAGAAGAGTATGTGGATACAGCTCCACTACTCCTATCTCGGCCCGCTGCAATTCGCGATCTTCGTCACCGCCTTCTTGGTCATCGCCATTCCGCTGGCCAGTAAGAAGGTGCGTTGGGGTGGTTTCGCCGAACGCGCGCCACGCGCGCCCGCGCCCGCACGCGCGCTGAAACCGAAGGCGCCGCCCAAGCCGAAAGTGGTTGAAGAGCCCAAGGATGACGACATCCTGCTCGACGACGACAAGCCGGCCGAGGACGAAAAGCCGCCGGAAGAAGAAAAGCCCGAGGAGCCCGCCGCCGACGAAGAAAAGCCGGCGGAGGAACCCGCCGATGAACCTGCTTCGGAGGGTGCTGGCGTCGCCGTCGAGATGCAGCGCGAGACCATGGGCAAGTTTACCCGCGGCCTGTTGAGCGAAGTGCAGAAGTCGCGGCCCAATCTCGACGCCTATAACCGCTTCGGCGTCAGCCTGATGCTGGCTGGTGCCGTTGACGTGGTCGGCGACAAGTCCAGTCTCGAGGTCGATCAGCGCCGCGCGCTG
>CAZNZI010000761.1:0-5900 GCA_964577475.1 uncultured Rhodospirillaceae bacterium | reverse complement strand
GGAGCGCTTTGCGGATCTTGTCGGCGATCATCCGCGGCGGCACGTCGGCTTTGAAAATCTGCGCGTAATTGCCGAAGCTCGGGTCGAGGTTCCAGCCCATTCCGGTCAACTGGGCGACGCGCTGCGGAGTCAGCACGCGCTGCAGGGACGGCTGCATCAGCACGCCGGCCGCTTCGCAGCGCAGGGTGTGATCGGTCATGCGCCGGCATTGGATGTATTTATTGCCGTCCCACACGGTGGCGACATTGTCCCGGCCCGGCCGTTCGAGGGCTCTGATCACCGAGATCGCCGATTCGACGGTGTCGCCGGCATTCGCGTCCACCATTGGCACGGGGGCCGCGGAAGCGGCGGGCGCGGCATCGGCAGGCGTGGTGGGCGCTGGAGGCGGGGTCTGGCATGCCGCCATCATCGTCATGGCCGTCGCGAGCACCACGTATCGGAATGCCTTGACCTGCATGCGTTTCATCCCGTTTCTGTGTTGGATCATCGGAGAGGATCTGGTAGTTCTCTCTTTGTTCTATTCAACCACGACGTGCGAGAGGGTCAAGGGGAAAGTGAAACGACACCGATGAGCGAGATCGTCAATCTGCGCCAGGCGCGCAAACAGAAGGTCCGCGTGGAAAAGGAGAAGCAAGCTGCCGAGAACCGCACGAAGTTCGGCCGGACCAAAGCCGAGAAGCAGCGCGAGGCGGCGGTGAGCGAACTCGAACAGCGCCGCATCGATCAGGCGAAGTTGGATCGCGACGAGGAAGAGCCTTAGTATCCCGCGCCATGACCACACCCCCTGACGGCGCCGCGGAAGCGCTCGCTTCCAGCCCACCCGCCCGCTCCGAACGTCTCCCGATTGCCGGTCTGCTCGGTATCGCCACGGCGGCCTTCATCACCGTGCTGACCGAGACGCTGCCGGCGGGGCTGCTGCCGCGCATGAGCGCCGATCTCGGCGTGTCGGAGTCGCTGGTCGGCCAGCTCATTACCGTCTACGCGATCGGTACGTTCTCCACCGCAATGCTGCTGACCCATGCGATGCAAGGCTGGCGCCGGAAGCGCGTGCTGTTGATCGCGGTCGGCGGCTTCGCCATCGTCAATACGGTGACGGCGGTTTCGCACAATTACGCGCTGACCATGGTCGCGCGGTTCGGCGCCGGCATTTTCGCCGGCCAGGTCTGGGCGCTGAGCACGGGCTATGCCGCGCGCATGGCGCCCGAACATCTGAAGGGCCGTGCCATCTCGATCGCGATGATCGGTATTCCCATCGCACTCACGCTCGGCGTGCCGGCCGCCACCTTTCTCGGCGATATCGTGGGCTGGCGCATGGCCTTCGGCATTCTCACCATGCTCACGCTGATCCTGATCGTATGGGTGCTGCTGATCGTGCCCGACTTTCCGGGGCAACCCGCCGATCAACGCTTCTCGCTGCGTGCCGTATTCATGATGCCCGGCATCCGCACGATCCTCTATGTCATCCTCAGCTTCGTTACCGCGCATTCGATGCTCTACACCTATATCGCGCCCTTCGTGAGGCCGGCGGGCCTGGCCGGCCGTGTCGATTTGGTTCTGCTGGTCTTCGGTGTGACCGCGTTCATCGGCACCTGGGGCGCGGGTCTCCTCGTGGACCGGCACATGCGCGTTACCGTACTGCTGAGCGTCGCCGGGTTTATCGTGGCCGCGGTGGCACTCGGTCTGTGGCGGGACAGCGCCGCCGTGGTCTATGCCGGTGTGATCGGCTGGGGCCTGACCTCGGGGGGCGGGCCGACGCTGTTCCAGATGGCCTCGGTCAAGACGGCCGGTGCGGCGGTCGACGTGGCCCAGTCGATGCTCGTGACGGCGTGGAACTCCGCCACTGCCGGCGGCGCCATCATCGGTGGCGTGCTGCTCGACACGGTGGGCATCGGTTCGTTTGCCTGGGTGATGGTGGCGATCCTGCTCACGACGCTGGCCGTGGCCTGGCGGGGGAAGGACCACGGATTTCCGCCGGACTCCCAAGCAGCAGCTGCGTCATGACCGCCACCACTATTCTTCAACGCGGCGTCCTTGCCACCTGGGCCAGCCTCACGCGGCCGGGCATGGGGAATGGGCACAAGGTGCGGCCGCTGGTCAGCGACGGGGACCACAAACGAACCGATCCGTTCTTGTTCCTGATGGAAGACTGGTTCGGCCCCAACGTGTTCGACGATCATCCCCATCGCGGCATCGAGACGGTGACCTATGTGATCGAGGGCGCGCTCGAGCATCGCGAGCACGGCGCGAACACGGGCGTCTTCTCGGCCGGCGATGCGATGTGGATGACCGCCGGGCGCGGCGTGATCCACAACGAGGCGCCGGAAGGCAACCAGACCGTCCATACGCTCCAACTCTGGGTCAACCTGCCCGCCAAGGACAAGATGACCCAGCCGCGCTTCCAGATTCTCCACGGCGGCGAGATGCCGGAACGCAAAGTCGAGAAGGGGAAGGTGCGTGTGTTCTCCGGCCGCTCGGGCGATGTGCAGTCGGCGACCCGGAACCATGTGCCGGTAACGATGGTCGAGTTCCGCCTCGAACCGGGTGGATCGGCGGTGCAGGACCTGCCTGCCAGCTACAACGGTTTTCTCCATGTGCTCGAAGGCCAGGGTGTGTTCGGCAAGGACCGTGCGCCGGCCGGCGCGGGCGACGTGGTGTGGATGGAGATGCCGGGCGGGCCGGACATGTCCGAATTCGCCGTGGCCGCCGCCGAAGGGCAGGGGCTGCGCGCGCTGCTCTGGGCCGGCGAACCGCTGCGCGAGCCGGTGGTCGCGCGCGGGCCGTTCGTAATGAACACGGAACAGCAGATCCGCGAGGCCTATGAGGATTTCCGCTCGGGCCGGTTTGGCTAAGCAGCGATTTCAGCACTCCTACATCTGCAATAGCAGGAATCTGTAGGTCGGCAGTATCGTCCGGCGTGGTACCGTGCCGAACTGTGTCGCATAGAGGCTCAACCCATGGGGGCCCAGTTTTCAGACTACATCACCGACCGTCTTCTCCCCGCGCGGGGAAGCGATGTCCGCCGCCGTCTGCATGACGGTCCCACCTTGGCTCTCATATCGCATGCGCCGTCGCCGGGCGTGCATTACCCGCCTGTCGACGATTTCATTGTCAGCATTGTCCGCAAGTCCGGACACGCACGTGTGGTGCGCGACATTGGGTTGGCCCGACAGGCCTTTACCGAAAGCAGAGGCTGCATCTGCGTAACGCCCCCAGGGACGTGGTCGTATTGGGAATTCGACAGCTCCCCGCAAATTCTCCACTTCGCCATTCCCGTTTCGAGCCATAGCGAGTCCGGCGTGTTGATGAAGGACCTCAGCGAGGAGACATTCGCGGGGTTCGTCAGGCCGCATTACGACCCGGTCGTTGAGGCGCTCGCCGATCGCGTGTGGGAGACGGCGAGCGAAACCAACCCGCTGTCGGAATTGGTCTGCGAACAGGGCGCGCTGACCATCGCCAGCCTGGTTCTCGAACGATTTCTCGGCGCACCGCGGGCGCGACACGTTGCGCTGCCAACATGGCGGCTCAACCGAGCGATCGAATTGTTGGCGGCCGATCTTGCCGAACCGCCGTCGATCAAAGACCTGGCAAAGGCAGTGGGCTTGTCATCCAGCCATTTCTCTCGCGCTTTCTCCGCCAGCACCGGCTGCTCGCCGCACGACTGGCTGAGCCGCCGGCGTGTCGAACGTGCGAAGGTCTTACTTGAAAACAGCAGCCGATCCATCACGGATATCGCTTTCGAACTCGGCTATGCCTCGCCCAATCACTTCGCGTCGCGCTTTCGGCAATTTACCGGCACATCGCCGCGCGACTGGCGCCGGAAGCGTTCCCCGTGATCAGAGGGGTGGCAAGCCCCTCAGCATCGGGATGTTCATCGCGTAGGTCGGATGGTTGTCCGGCGTGAGGAACGCGGACGGGCCATAGTTGACCATCAGCATGTCGCATTCCTCAGAGAATTGGACCGGGTCGTGGATCGCGCCTTCCCTCTCGAAGATATAGTCCCCGGCCTTGAATGGGCCGGTCTGAGGGTGAACGCCTTTCCCGCTCAGGACATAGATTTCGGCAGCGCCGATATGTTGGTGGCGCGGCAGTACCGAACCGGCCTGAGCCCGGATCAGGATCGTGAAATGGCCGGTTTTCTCATTCGTATGGAGAACCCGTACACCGAAGCCTGGGCCAAGCTGCTGCCATGGCAACTCCGAGCCATGAACCAAAGCGTCGCGCTCCTCCATATCGTTCCTCCCAATGAGATTGGTCGGGAGGATTGTAGAGAGCCGTATTGCGCCGTTCTTACAGGAATGCGCTGAGAGGTGCGGAATTGAGCTTTCGCCTTCACCTAGGCGCTCGCCTTCGGTACCGGCGGCGTAAACCGCAACGTGCCGGCCATGCGGTTCCACTGGTTGATCGTGCCGATCGAGACGGTGAGGAACACAGCCTCGCTTTCCGAGAACTGCTCGCGCAACTGCGCCCAGAGGGAATCGGTGACTTCGGCCGTCGCCATCTTCGTCAATGCTTCGGTCCAGGCGAGCGCCGCCATTTCGCGCGGCGTGTAGACGCCCGCTTCGGGCCAGGCGGCGACCAGGTCGAGCTTTTCCGCCGGCACGCCCGCTCTGCGCGCCGTGTTGAGGTGGAACTGGATGCAGAAAGCGCAGCCGTTGATCTGCGATGCGCGGATCTTGATCAATTCCGTCAACGCCTTTTCGAGGCCCGACTCGTCAACCGCCTTGCCCAGCGCGACCATCGCCGTATAGACCGCGGGCGCGATCTTCTTGAACGCTTCGTAATCCACGCGCGGCTGGCTCGACATGGCGGCTCTCCATCTCTAATATCAGGGCACGAATATTATATAAGGGCCCTGATATGAAGCGCAAGGCGAGCCTGCCGCCGATACCCGAACCCGGCGCGGGCAAGCGGGGCGAGCAGGGGCATCTTGGCTATCTGCTGCGCCAGGCGGGGATGGCGCTGCGCCACCGCATGGAGCAGGCGCTGGCCGACCAGGGCGTGACACAGCCGCAATTCGTGGTGCTGACCATGGTAGGGGCCTATCCCGGCCTTTCGAATGCCGACGCCGCGCGCCTCGCACTGCTGACGCCGCAAACAGTCAACGCCATCGTCGCGCTGTTGAAGCGCACGGGCCAGATCGCGAGCAGACCGCATCCCGTCCATGGGCGGATTCAGCAGCTCACCCTGACGGCAGCGGGAAAGAAAACCCTCGGGTTTTGCCGCGCGCGTGTCGCCGCGGTGGAAGCGGAAATGGCCGCCGGCCTGTCCGCCGAGCACGAAAAAGCGATCCGCCGCTGGCTGGTGCGCATCGCCACGCAAACTGCAACCGATCTGTAATACGCAGAACGCCACTTTACTTTGCATACACAGGCATTCTAGCCTTTCCTCAAGAGACGACCGGCGCGAAGCCGGGACCCGAGAACCGGGCGCGTTTGGGGGAAGAGTGTTTCAGCAGATTCGCGATCCGCTCGACAGCCTGTTCGGGACCTGGCTGGTCGCGCTCGTTCCGCTCGCCGTCATCCTGATGCTGCTCACCGTCATGCGCGTCTCGGCCTGGTGCGCGACGGTGGTGGGTTCGTTGATCACCTTCTGTCTTGCATGGCTCGTCTGGGACATGCCATTCGGGCAAGGGGCGCAGGCCTATCTCTATGGCGCGCTGACCGGCGCGTGGAATGTCGATTGGATCACCTTCTGGGGCGTGATGCTGTTCAACACGCTGGTGGTGACCGGCGTGTTCGACCGCTTCCGCCGCTGGCTGCTGGCGCGCGGCACGCAGGACGTGCGGGCGCAGACGATCCTGTTCGCCTGGGCCTTCGGCGCGCTGCTCGAGGGGCTGGTCGGCTTCGGCTATCCCTGGGCGGTGGTCGCGCCGATCCTGATCGCTTTTGGCATACCGGATC
>CAZNZI010000760.1:0-7953 GCA_964577475.1 uncultured Rhodospirillaceae bacterium | reverse complement strand
AAAGGCCGCCGTCAAAAGCCAGACCAGCCTGAGCTGGCTGAACGTCGGCCAGGGCGCGATCATCGCGATCGGCCTGACGGCCGTGATGATCATGGCCGGCAATGGCGTTGCCGCGGGCAAGATGACGGTCGGCGATTTCGTGCTGGTGAACTCGTACCTGGTCCAGCTCTACCTGCCGCTCAACTTCCTCGGCTTCGTCTATCGCCAGATCCGCCAGAGCCTGGCCGACATAGAACAAATGGTCAAACTGCTCCAGGTCGAGCGCGAAGTGGACGACGCGCCGGATGCGATCAAGCTGCCGGAGGGTCCCGGCGCGATCGACTTCTGGCATGTCAACTTCGCCTATGACGCGCGGCGGCCGATTCTGGAAGACCTCAACTTCGAAGTGCCGCCGGGCAAGATGGTGGCGGTGGTCGGCGCCTCGGGTGCCGGCAAGAGCACGCTTTCGCGCCTGCTTTATCGGTTCTACGACGCCACCGGCGGCGCGATCGCGATCGACGGCAACGACATCCGTACGCTGACCCAGCACAGCCTGCGCTCGGCTATCGGCATCGTTCCGCAGGACACGGTGCTGTTCAACGACACGATCCGCTACAACATCCTCTATGGCCGCCCTGAAGCGACCGATGCCGAAGTGGAAGAGGCGGCGCGCCTCGCCCGCATCCATGATTTCGTGCTGAGCCTGCCCGACGGCTACAACACGAAAGTCGGTGAGCGCGGGTTGAAACTCTCCGGCGGCGAGAAGCAGCGCGTCGCCATCGCGCGCGTGATCCTGAAGCGCCCGCGCATCCTGGTGTTCGACGAAGCCACCTCGGCGCTCGACTCGAAGACCGAAAAGGAAATCCAGGCCAGCCTCGACCAGGTGTCGAAGGGCGTGACCACGCTGGTGATCGCCCACCGGCTCTCCACCGTGGTGGCCGCCGACGCGATCCTGGTACTCGAACACGGCAAGGTGGCCGAGCGCGGCACCCATTTCGAACTGCTGGACAAGAACGGCCTCTACGCCACCATGTGGCGCCGCCAGATGGAAGCCCAGGCCGCCGAGACGGTGATCGCCGAGGCGGCGAAGGAGGAGGCGGCGGAGTAGGGTGTTGACGTTCACCCCGCCGCAGGGTACCTCTCACCTCATGACCGCCACACGCATCATCGCCCGGAGCTATTACCGCCGCCCCAAATAGGCGGCCGATTGCGCGTGACGTTCTGACACGACAACCCGAAGCCGCCACTCACCGGCGGCTTTCGTGTTTCTGGGCTTCCGGTCGCGGCCAGACCAGGAGCCTGACGATGATTGCCGAAGACCTATGCCGAACCTATCTCGCCGCGCTGAATACCGGTAACCGCGACGCCGTGCGCGCGCTGTTCGCCCCCGATGCCGTGGTGGTCTCGCCGCTTTACGGTATCTGGCCGGCCGAGGCGTTCTTCAAGAACATGTTCGCCGCGACGCGCCAATCGCAGACAACGCTGACCAATGTGTTCGCCAGTGTGCGCGACAACGCCGCCATTGCGTTGCAGTTCCGCTACCTGTGGACCCTGGCCACGGGCAAGACGGTCGAGTTCGAATGCGTTGACGTTTTTGAGCTGACCGACGACCGCCAACGCTTCCGCAAGATGACGATCGTCTACGACACGGCACCGTTGCGCGCCGATTGGGAGGCGGCCCGGATTTGAGTCTGGAGATCGGACCGAATTCGGTCTAAATTCAGTCCGATCCCTTCAGAGGAGGGCAGCGATGAAGCTCACCAATCAGGTCCGGCCGATCAGCTATCTGAAGGCCCACGCGCCCGAGATCATCGATGGTCTCGCTGAGGGCGGCGCCCCCGTGATCATCACCCAGCGCGGCGAGGCGAAAGCGGTGCTACAGGACCTCGCCAGCTACGAGGCGACCCAGGAGACCCTGGCGCTCCTGAAAATCCTGGCGCTCGGCCGCAAGCAGGTCGAAGAAGGGCGCGTCACGCCAGCCAAGGACGTCTATGCACGTATCCGAAACAAGGCTAAGCGCACGCGCTGATGCCGGTGACTTACGCGATCGTCTATACCGATGATGCGGGGCAGGACCTGGAGGACATTTACGACTATGTGGCGGAACATGACGGCTTTGCGCGCGCCGACGGCTTGCTCGAGCACCTGATCGAGACCGTTGCGCGGCTAGCCACCCACCCTGAGCGCGGAAACGTCCCGAAGGAATTGCGAGCCCTTGGGATCACGGATTTCCGCGAACTCCACTACAAACCTTATCGAATCATCTATGAAGTCGACGGTGACCGTGCGGTCGTTCATGGCATTCTCGACGGCCGCCGCGATATGCAGACGCTGTTGCAGCAGCGCCTGACCCGCTAGGGATCCCGCGCCGTCTGCGCCAGGCGCGGGTCGTCCTTCTCCACCACGATCACGTCGAGGACAGGACCGCGCGGCGTATCCTGGCGCATGCCGAGCGCCACCTGATCGTCGCGCACCCGGCCGAGATTCTTCGCGCCCTGCGGCAGCAGCGCCCAGACATCGGCGCCCGCGCGCAGCAGGAACATCCGCTGGTGCCGTGCGGCGTTGCGCGCCATGTTCTGAAGATCGGCGAAGAAAGGCTCCTGGCGCCACGCATCGGGGCGGCCCGAGTCCACATGCACCATCACCTGGTTCTGGCGCGCGTTATAGGCCAGCACCATGCGCGAGTGTTTCGGCGCCCAGTGATCGGGGATCGTGGCATCGATCATCCAGCCGCAATAGAAGTTGCGGCACTCGTCGGGCCGCGTCTCATAGATGTTGCACCCAGCGCCGATGGCGCAGTCAGGGCACCATTTCTGCCGCGGCTTTTTCAACGTCACCACTTCGAGAG
Source organism: uncultured Rhodospirillaceae bacterium (assembly GCA_964577475.1). GTDB lineage: Bacteria > Pseudomonadota > Alphaproteobacteria > Rhodospirillales > Magnetospirillaceae > JASHSH01. Next base: position 5,126 of record CAZNZI010000760.1, on the reverse strand, counting down.
CCTTGCAGCACACGGTGCAGCCCTCACAGCTGCGGCCGGGCACCAGGGGAAGCGCCGATTCGGGGGGAAGGGTGTCTGATGATGTCTCGGACATTAAGGGCTCCGCGGCGATCATCCCGTGCGCCCGATCTTTGTCTCTGGTGCACATTTGCGGAAAACCGCCGAAAGACTTATATTAGGGATGCCGGGCAACCGGCTAAAGCGCTAAACGCCAAGCGGAATAAGCATTGCGGACCCGGGGGCGGTACCCGGCGCCTCCACCAAATTCTCCCGCCGCCCTCCTTCCATGAGGAGTCGGCGGGAGCCCCGGGGGCGAAATAGGATCGACGCGTGTAGTAAAGGCTTGGTTTGCACTCGGTATGGTTCCGCCGTTATCGGGCTAAACTCACAAGTGCCAACGATAATCTCGTAGCACTCGCTGCTTAATTAATTAGGCAAGCGCGGTCCGGGGGGCACCGGGCAACAGAAGCCCCCCACTTCTCACAGCCCGGCTTTCCACCGCGCAACATAGTGTCGCCGGGATGTCGATTGGCGTCGTGATGAGGCTGCATGTGTGGCATCACTTGACTTGTCGGGCTGAAAGGCGTGTGAATCCGGAGACGGCTGCGATTTCCGCCGCGGGGGCGGCGAGAGTCCAATGATAGGTTCGCGACGATGACTTCCGGTGTGTTGCGTTACGACAGAATGGTGGAAGACGCGCTGAAGGGCGTGCTGCGTGCGGCGCTCAAGGCCAGCGAGAAAGAGGGCCTGCCCGGCGAACACCATTTCTACATCACCTTCCGCACCGGCGCGCCCGGCGTCTCGATCGCCGAACATCTGCGCGCGCGCTATCCGGGCGAGATGACCATCGTGATCCAGCACCAGTATTGGGGGCTCGAGGTCGACGAGCAGAAATTCGCCGTCACGCTCTCTTTCAATCGCGTCAATGAGCGGCTTGTGATTCCCTTCGCCGCCGTCACTGCTTTCGCCGATCCCTCGGCCAAGTTCGGTCTCCAGTTCCAGGGTACGTCCTCGGGCGAGACCGATGCTGAAGTGGTGCCGCTGCCCGACGCGCCCGCTTCCAACGAGGCCACCGACATGGCCCCGCCCGCCCCGCCCCGCCCCGGCGCCACCGGCACCGGTGATTCGGCCCCGCCCGGCAGCGGCCAGGTCATTGCGCTCGACGCCTTCCGGAAGAAGTAAGCGTTACGACGCTTCTTTCTTCGTCATGTCCGGTGTTGTGCCGGGCATCCACGCCCTAAGATTTCACCGCCAAGACACCAAGGCGCCAAGGGGGCGATGCCTCTCCGGCGCTCAGGCCTCTTGGCGTCTTTACGCCTTGGCGGTTCCTTCTAATTCTGTAACCCGCGCAGGGGTTGGGCCTCTGAGGATTTGGCGATAAGATCGGCCTTTCCTCCAGCCGGACGCCGCTCATGACCTTCGATCCCAATGCCATCGACGCCGCCCCCTTTGCCGATATCTTCCCGCACAGCGAAGACACCACGGCCTACACCAAGATTTCCGGCAACCATGTCGGTGTCGAGAAATTCCAGGGCCGCAGCATCCTGACGGTGGACCCCAAGGCGCTCACCGTGATGACGCGCGCGGCCTTCGCGCAGATTTCCCATCTGTTGCGCCCGGCCCATCTCGAACAGCTCGCCTCGATCCTCAAGGACCCGGAGGCCAGCGACAACGACCGTTTCGTCGCGCTCGATCTGCTGAAGAACGCCAACATCGCTGCCGGCATGATCCTGCCCATGTGCCAGGACACCGGCACCGCCACCATCATCGGCAAGAAGGGCCAGCAGGTCTGGACCGGTGGCGGCGATGCGGTGGCGATCGCGCAAGGTGTGGCCGAGGCCTATACGCAGCTCAACCTGCGCTATTCGCAGGTCTCGCCCAAGGACATGTTCGATGAGGTCAACACCGGCAACAACCTGCCGGCGCAAATCGATCTCTATGCCGAGGAGGGCGACGAATACCGCTTCCTCTTCATCGCCAAGGGCGGCGGTTCGGCCAACAAGTCGTTCCTGCACCAGCAGACCAAGGCGCTGCTCAATCCCGAATCGCTGGCCAAGTTCCTCGACGCGCAGATCCGCACGCTCGGCACCGCGGCCTGTCCGCCCTATCACCTGGCCGTTGTGATCGGCGGCATGTCGGCCGAGATGGCGCTGAAGACGGTGAAGCTCGCGTCCACGCACTATCTCGACAACCTGCCGACCACGGGCGGGAAATATGGTCACGCCTTCCGCGATCTGGAATGGGAAGCGAAGCTGCTCGAGCTCACACGCAAGTCGGGCATCGGCGCCCAGTTCGGCGGCAAGTATTTCTGCCACGACGCGCGCGTGATCCGACTCCCGCGCCACGGCGCCTCCTGCCCGGTGGCCATCGGCGTCTCCTGTTCCGCCGATCGGCAGATGATGGGCAAGATCACCCGCGAAGGGCTCTTCATCGAACAGCTCGAGACCGATCCGGCCAAATACATGCCCGAGATCGATCAATCCAAATTGTCCGGCGATGTGGTGAAGATCGATCTGGCGAAGCCGATGGACGAAATCCGCCGCACGCTCTCGGCCTATCCGATCAAGACGCGCGTCGCGCTCTCGGGCACCATGATCGTCGCGCGCGACATCGCGCATGCGAAGCTGAAGGAGATGCTCGATAAGGGCGGCGACCTGCCCGACTATTTCAAGAACCACCCGGTTTATTACGCGGGCCCCGCCAAGACGCCGAAGGGCTTCGCCTCGGGCGCCTTCGGCCCCACCACCGCGGGCCGCATGGATTCCTATGTCGATCTGTTCCAGAGCAAGGGCGGCTCGTTGGTGATGCTGGCCAAGGGCAATCGCAGCAAAGCCGTTTCTGAAGCCTGTAAGAAATGGGGCGGGTTCTATCTCGGCTCGGTCGGTGGCGCGGCCGCGGGCCTCGCGCAGAATCACATCCGCAAGGTCGAGGTGCTGGCCTTCCCGGAGCTCGGCATGGAAGCGATTTGGAAGATCGAGGTGGAAGACTTCCCCGCCTTCATCATCACCGACGACAAGGGCAACGACTTCTTCGCCGCTCTCTCCCACTGAGGGTCACCGCCATGCCGCGCGATGGAACCGCCCGCGAGCCGGAACACGATAAGGACCATGGCGGTGGTGGCGGCGGCGGCGAAGACGATGCGGGCCGCAAAAAAGCGGTCATCGCGCTGGGCGTCGTGATCGGGCTGATCGTGATCAGCCTCTATATCGGCCACGTCCTGCGCCAGTCCTCGGCGATGGAGGACTGCCAGATGCAGGGCCGGACCAACTGCGCGCCGGTGGATACGGGGAAATAAATGGTGGCGGCGGAAGAGACTCGGGATCGCCTCGGCGGCCTGCCGTTTGTTATCGGTGGCATTTCATTTATTCCGCTGATCGGCATTCTGTTCGGCCTTGCCGCCATCGTTTGGAGCTTAGCCACTAGAAAGCGTGGACGAGGCAAGCTTGCGCTGCTCGGCATCGCCGGCATTCTGTTTTCGGTTCTTCTCTACGGTGCGCTGTTCTATTTCGGATTGATGCAAAGGGGCGGGGTGTACGACGACCTTCGCGCCTCTGCGGCTAAGTCTGAACTCAACAGCTTGGTTCTCGCTGTCGAGGGATTTAAGCAGATGCACGGGACTTACCCGGAATCATTGGAGTCTCTGAGGAACTCGCTGCCTAAAGACACGGCGCTCCCGATCATCGACCCAACGCAGACGCGAATGGGTTCTGCGCCTATGAACTTCTATTATCAACGTGTCGATGCGGATCACTATTATCTGCGTGGTGTCGGGCCGGACGGAAAGCCGCTTACCGCCGATGATGTTCTGCCAGACGTCGGTCAGATGCCTGATACAAAATCCGGCTTACTGATCGATCCACCCAAATAGGTCAGCCCCCCTGCCTTGACCCGGCCGGTTCGGCCCTATAGGTTCCCCCGCATGTCGCACACCGACCAGATGATTGGGCTGCTTCTGCTTACGGGCCCGGCGCTCTAAGAGCGTCGGGGTTTCTGCGTTTCCCGTGTCCCAATCTCGTCGGTTTCCATGCCATGACCTCCCAAGCTTCTTCGATCATCGCTCCCGTTCCTTGCGCCGTCTTCGCGCGCGCCCTTCTGCGACTTAGCGGCGGTCTCCGGGCCTGAACGGCGGCCCGGCGGCTGACGCGATTGCCGTCTTCGTTTCGCAGAATGAGAGAGTACGGAGCACCCCAATGAGCACCGCCAAAGTCGACCCCACCCAGAAGTACCGCGCCTTCGAGCCGATCAACCTGCCCGACCGCCGCTGGCCCTCCGCCGTCATCACCAAACCGCCGGTCTGGTGCAGCGTCGATCTGCGCGACGGCAATCAGGCGCTGGTCGAGCCGATGGGCCCGGATCGGAAGCGCCGCTTCTTCGACACGCTGGTGAAGATGGGCTTCAAGGAAATCGAAGTCGGCTTTCCCTCGGCGTCGCAGACCGATTTCGATTTCGTCCGCTCGCTGATCGATGAAAACGTGATCCCCGAGGACGTGACGATCCAGGTCCTGACCCAGGCGCGCGAGGAGCTGATCCGCCGCACCTTCGAGTCGGTGAAGGGCGCGCGCCGCGCCATCATCCATCTCTACAACTCGACATCGACCTTGCAGCGCCGCGTCGTGTTCCGCCAGGATCGCGACGGCATCAAGGAGATCGCCGTCAACGGCGCCAAGCTGATCCGCGAACTGGCCGACGGCATGAAGGGCGAGACCGAGATCATCTATCAGTACTCGCCCGAAAGCTTCACCGGCACCGAACTCGATTTCGCCAAAGATATCTGCGAAGCGGTGATGGACATCTATGAGCCGACGCCCGCCAAAAAGTTCATCATCAACCTGCCGGCCACGGTCGAGATGGCGACGCCGAACGTCTATGCCGATCAGATCGAATGGTTCGGCCGCAACATCAAGAACCGCGATGCGGTGGTAATCTCGGTTCATCCGCACAACGACCGCGGCACGGGTGTGGCTGCCGCCGAGCTCGCGATCATGGCCGGCGCCGACCGCGTCGAGGGCACGCTGTTCGGCAATGGCGAACGCACCGGCAATGTCGATGTGATCAACATCGCCATGAACATGTTCAGCCAGGGCATCGATCCGGGTTTGGATTGTTCCGATATCGATGCGCTGGTG
>CAZNZI010000759.1:0-2487 GCA_964577475.1 uncultured Rhodospirillaceae bacterium | reverse complement strand
CGCCAGCACGCCGCCCTTCCAGTCGAGCGTCCGCTTGCCGTCCTCGCCGGCGCCGTAGCTCTCGGGCACCTGCCAGAGCATGATCAGCATCGCGAGTGCCGCGATCGGCACGTTGATGTAGAAGATCGCGCGCCAGGAGGCGCTGTCGACCAGCCAGCCGCCCAGCACCGGGCCCGCCGCCGTGGTCAGCGCCGAGGCGCCCGCCCAGGTGCCGATGGCCCGGCCGCGTTCGGCTTCCGGGAAGACGACACTGATGATCGTCATGCTGGCCGGCACCAAGAGCGCGCCACCCACGCCTTGCACCAGCCGCGCGGCGATCAGCGTCGCCGGATCGGGCGCGACCGCGCAGACCACCGAGGCCAGCGTGAAGATCACCGTGCCCAGCAGGAAGCCGAAGCGGCGGCCATAGCGGTCGCCCGCCGCACCGCCCACCAGCACCAGGGCGCCCAGCATCAACAGGTAGCCGTTGACCACCCATTGCGCGCCGTCGATCGACATCGCGAGGTCGGCCTGCATGGCGGGCAGGGCCACATTGACCACGGAGCCGTCGATATAGGCGAGCGACGAGCCGAGGATGCAGGCGGCCAGGGTCCAGAATTTGGTGCGGTCGGAATAGGCGGGGGCGGTCATGGGATCGGTCACGGGATCGGTTACGGGGGCGAGCCTAACCGATGTGCCCCAAAGGACCAAATCCCAAGGGCCCTGGGCCAGGCGCTACTTGAAGACAGGCGCCAAAGCCCGCACACTGCGGCTACCGTTTCGTCCGGCGCGCGCGGGGGCCGCGGCCAAGAGTGGAGTATCCATGCGTCCCAATCCCGCCATTTTCGCCGCCGCTGTCCTTGGCTTGTTCTCGGTCGCGTCGATTGCCGCCCGCGCCGACGAGCCCGCGCCCGCGATCGGCTTCGCGATCCATGGCGGGCCCAAATACAAGCCCGGCTTCGATCACTTCGATTATGTGAACCCGAACGCGCCCAAGGGCGGCACGCTCCGCATGGCCGCCATCGGCACCTTCGACAGTTTCAACCCGTTCATCATCAAGGGCCAGTCGGCGGCCGGCTACGATCTTTCCGTCGGCACGGGCACGGAAGAGGTGTTCGAGACGCTGATGGCGCGATCCGCCGACGAGCCGGGCAGCGACTACGGGCTGATCGCCGAAAGCATCGAAGTGCCGGCCGACCGTTCCTCGGCGACGTTCAACCTCCGGCCGCAAGCCAAGTTCTCGGATGGCTCGCCGATCACCGCCGACGACGTGATCTTCTCCTTCGATATTTTGAAGGAGAAGGGCCTGCCCTTCTTCCGCCTCTACTACCAGAGCGTGACCAAGGCCGAGAAACTGGGCGACCACAAGGTGCGCTTCGTCTTCGCGCCGGGCGACAACCGCGAACTGCCCGGCATCATCAGCGAGATGCCGGTGCTTTCGAAGGCCTATTGGTCGAAGCATGATTTCGGCCAGACGACGCTCGACCCGCCGCTCGGCAGCGGGCCTTACAAGGCGAAGTCATGGGAGGTCGGCCGCACCATCACCCTGGAGCGCGATCCCAACTATTGGGGCAAGGACCTGGCGGTCAATCGCGGCTTCTATAACTTCGATCAGATCAAGGTCGACTACTACCGCGACTCGACCGTGGCCATCCAGGCGTTCCGCGCCGGCGCCTACGACTTGCGCAGCGAGAACTCGGCCAAGAACTGGGCCACGGCCTACGAGTTTCCCGCCAAGGACGACGGCCGCGTGATCCTGCAGAAATTCCCCAACCATCTGCCGGCGGGGATGCAGGGTTTCGTGATGAACACGCGCCGCCCGATCTTCCAGGACACCAATGTCCGTCGTGCTCTGATCGACGCCTTCGATTTCGAATGGGCCAATGCGCATCTGTTCTACGGCCAGTACACGCGCACCAAGAGCTATTTCGACAATTCCGACCTCGCCTCGCGCGGCCTGCCGTCGCCCGACGAACTCAAGCTGCTCGACCCGCTGAAGGGCCAGATTCCCGACGAGGTCTTCACCAAGGAATACGCCGTCCCCACCACCGACGGTTCGGGCAACAACCGCGAGCAGCTGCGCGCGGCGGCGGGTCTCCTGAAGGCGGCGGGTTGGGAGGTGAAGGACGGCAAGCTGGTGGACAAGAACGGCAAGCCCTTCGCCTTCGAGATCCTGATCGACGAGCCGGTGTTCGAGCCGCTCACGCTCACCTATGTGCAAAGCCTGAAGCGGCTCGGCATCCAGGCCACGGTGCGCACGGTCGATTCGGCCCAGTACAAGAACCGGCTCGACAATTTCGACTTCGACATGATCATCGCCTCCTGGGGCCAGAGCCCGTCGCCCGGCAACGAGCAGCGCGAGTTCTGGGGCTCGGCTGCCGCCGATCAGCCCGGCAGTCAGAACCTGATCGGCATCAAGAGCCCGGCGGTGGACAAACTCATCGATGCCGTGATCGCCGCGACCGACGAGAAGGCCCTGATCACCGCCTGCCGCGCGCTCGACCGCGT
>CAZNZI010000758.1:0-5078 GCA_964577475.1 uncultured Rhodospirillaceae bacterium | reverse complement strand
GAAGGTTGGGATGACACCGATCGCGTCGACAGCCCTCACAAACAATGCGCTTCGTCACGGCTTCTTCACACGACAGGGCGGGGTGTCGCAGGGCATCTATGCGTCGCTCAATTGTGGCCTGGGATCGAAGGACGATCATGATCGCGTCGTCGAGAACCGCCGCCGGATCGCTGAGGCGCTGAGCTTGCGCGACACGGCACCCATCACTGTCTATCAGCAGCACACCAACACGGTCGTCGTGGTGGACGAGTCGTGGACGCAGGAGACGCGCCCGGTCGCCGACGGGATGGTGACGCGGCACCGCGGCGTAGGGCTCGGCATTCTCACCGCCGATTGCGCGCCGGTCCTGTTCGCCGATACCGAAGCCGGCGTGATCGGCGCGGCCCATGCCGGCTGGCGCGGGGCGCATACGGGCGTTCTTGAGAACACCATCGCGAAAATGGTGGAACTCGGTGCGCACCAACAGCGCATCCATGCCGCCATCGGCCCCTGCATCGGCCAGCCCTCGTACCAGGTGGGCGACGAGTTCGTCGCGACCTTCGTGAAGGACGATCCGGCCTTTGACCGCTTCTTCTCGGACGCGGACAAGGATGGTCGCCGCCACTTCGATCTTCCCGCCTATGCCGCCCACCGGCTGGCGCAGACCGGCATCGGCGCGGTCGACAATCTGGCGCTCGACACCTGCATCGACGAAACACGCTTCTTCAGCTATCGCCGCACGACGCTCCGCAAGGAAGGCGACTATGGCCGCCAGATTTCAGTGATTGCCTTGGCCCGATGAACAGGCTGATTCTCCTTTCTGCATTGTTGTGTGCTCTCGCCGCTTGCGCGCCCGTGCCGCGCCCCTTTTCGGCCCATACCGAAGCCAACCCGCTGGTCGATGACCGCCGCGTGACCTCGTCGGTACAGATCGTGCCCGTGATGCAGTATCCCGGCCTGGCCGAGGCGATCGTGCATGACCTCGCGGGCCAGGATGTGCTGGCCACCACCCGCGATGCGGGCGCGCGGAAGGTGCTGGTCACGGGCACGGTCGAGAACGGCGCGCTGACGTGGCGCGCGACGACACCCGATCAGAAATCGCTGGGCACCGCAACCGAACCGACCACGGGACGCGACCTCCGTACACTGGCCCGCGAATCGACCGCACTGATCATCGGCATTCTGACGGCCGAAGGCGCCGCGCCCGACCCCAACCAACCCCGCGTGGCCGTGCATGCGATTCAGGGTCCGCAGAACCTGCAATTGGTGGCGCTCAGCCAGGCGATGGCCGTCGCGCTGGCCGGGCAGGGCGTTGTGGTCGGCAACGACAATCCTATCGCCACGGTGGATGGCAAGGTGCGTGTGGCGCCCAGCACCGGCGGGCAGGATATCCTCCAGATCGATTGGACGGTCCGCGACGCGAAGGGCAAAGCGCTGGGGACCGTCTCGCAAGGCAGTCCCGTCCCCCATGCGATGCTGTCCGGTTCCCTGGATGGCCTGGCCCATGACATCGCGCTGGCCGGAGCCCCCGGTGTCGCCGACGTCTTGCGGAAAAAGTTGCCGCGTGCCTTGGGCGCCCAGTAGCGCCGCCAGTCAGGGCCAATAATCGAAATTATGCGCATCCCATACGGTGATTGCGCGTGTGACGGCAATCACACACAATAGGGCGGCAATCGACAAGACGGTCGGAGCACCGGAACCGTGAGCGAGGTGGACGCCCTTTCGGCGTGGCTGGAGCAGCAAGGCCTTAATGCGGGCGCCGAGGCTCTGCGCGCACCGGCGGCCGTTCCGTCTCTTGGCACGGCCGGCGAGGACGCGATGGCGCGCGCGGCCTTCATCGAGGCGCAGTCTCAATTGGAGCTCGCGATCGAGATCCTGGATGAGCTGCCCGATGCCGATCAGCGCTTGAAGGATTCGTTCCGCCTGCGCACGCGCCTGGCCGAATGCTATGTGGTCACCAAGGGCCATTCGGCACCGGAAACGCGCCGGGCTTTCGAAACCGCACTGGATATGGGTGAGCGCATCGGCGAGCCGGTGGCTCTAACGACGGTATTGGCCGGGCTCATATCGGCCGCCACACAACGGGCCGAATACGCGACCGCCCAGGCCTATGCCGACCGCCTGCTCGCGCTGGCGCAGCGCAGCGGCGGCGCCTTCGAGGGGGGCTGGGCTCACTTCAGGCAGGGCCACATCCACTTCTATCAGGGCGATCTGCGCGCCGCGCGGCGTTCGTTCGAGCGCGCGCTGGCCATCGGCGCCAAGGAACCGCTGACCATCGGCGGCACGCGCCTGTCGGGTGCGATCATGGTCCTGCTGCCGCTGACGATGACCCTGATGGGCGACATCGCGGCCGGCCTGAAGATGGCGGATGAGTATCTGGCCGAAGCGGAAGCGGCCGGTATCCCGCACAACCTGGCCTATGTGAAACTGGGCGCTATCTCGCCGCGCATGATGATCGGGGACATCGACGGCGCCGAACCGCTGGCACGCTCCCTGCTCGCGCTGTGCACCGAGCACAAGCTGCTGGTGTTCCATGCCTTCGCTTCGGTCTATTTCGGCTGGTGCATGCGCAAGACCAACCAGACCGCGGAAAGCATCGAGCATGGCATGCGCGGCATCCAGGCGCTGGCGGCTGTCGGCACCAAGGGCCTGGCCAACTGGTTCCGGGCTCTGGTGGCGGAAACGATGTTCGACGCGGGCGCGGAAGATCAGGCGCTGGCGATGATCGAAGAGGCGGTGAAGATGGATGCGCTGTCGCCCTTCGGCACGCCGATCGCACTGCGCGTCAAAGGCAAAATGCTCCTGCGCAAAGCCGCCAAGACAAAGGGCGACGCCGCCATCCAGATCGCGGCCCAGGCCGAAGAAACCTTGAGGAACGCGATCCAGAGGGCGCATCGTTGCGGCGCACTGATCATCGAGTTGCGGGCGGCTACGGCGCTCGCGCATCAATTCAAGGCGCGCAACGATCTGGCAAGTGCGCGCCAAACCCTGGCGCCCGTCTATGAGCGATTCAAAGAAGGCTTCGATACGCCTTATCTGGTCGAGGCGAAGGCCATCCTCGACGGACTCTAGGCCGGCTGCCTAGACGGCGGTACCGCCCACCGTCAGCCCATCGATGCGCATGGTCGGCTGACCGACGCCCACCGGCACGCCCTGCCCGTCCTTGCCGCAGGTGCCGATGCCGTCATCGAGCTTCATGTCATTGCCGATCATGGTGACGCGCGTCAGCGCGTCAGGCCCGTTACCGATGATGGTCGCGCCCTTCACCGGCGCGCCGAGCTTGCCGTTCTCGATCATGTAGGCTTCGGTGGCGGAGAAGACGAACTTGCCGTTGGTGATGTCGACCTGCCCGCCTCCGAACTGCACGGCATAGATGCCACGTTTCACCGAACGCAAAATCTCTTCGGGATCGTGTTTGCCGTTCAGCATGAAGGTATTGGTCATGCGCGGTATCGGATGATGGGCATAGGATTCGCGCCGGCCGTTGCCGGTCGACTTCGTCTTCATCAGCCGCGCATTGAGCCGGTCGAAGATATAGCCGGTCAGAATGCCGTCTTCGATCAGCACCGAACGGCCCGACGGCGTACCTTCGTCGTCGATGGTGAGCGAACCCCGGCGGTCTGGGATGGTCCCGTCATCGACCACAGTGACGCCGGGCGCGGCGACACGCTGGCCGATCTTGCCGGCGAACGCCGAGGTGCCTTTGCGATTGAAGTCGCCTTCGAGGCCGTGGCCGACCGCTTCGTGCAGCATCACGCCCGGCCAGCCGTTGCCCAGCACGACGGTCATGTCGCCGGCCGGCGCGGGCACCGAAGTCAGATTCACATTGCCCTGGCGCAACGCCTCATCGGCGGCGGCCTTCCACGTCTCGGGAAGGAAGAAACGGTCATAGAGCGCGCGGCCGCCGGTTCCGTAGCTGCCGGTTTCCATCCGCTCGCCATCGGCCATCATCACCGCGATGTTGAGTCGCACGAGCGGGCGCACATCGGAGGCATGGGTGCCGTCGGCGCGCACGATGCGCACCGCCTGCCACGAACCGAGGATCGAGGCCATCACCTGCTTCACGCGCGGGTCCTTGCCGCGGACATAGGCGTCGATCTCGCCCAGCAGCGCCACCTTCTGCTCGAAGGGAATCGCGGCCAGCGGATTGGCATCGGTATAGAGCGAACGGTTGGTACCGATCGGCGCCTCGGCCATCGTGCCGCCATGGCCCGAACGCACCGCCTTCACCGTTTCGCTGGCGCGCTTCAGCGCCGCTTCGTCAAGAGTCGCCGCATGGGCGTAACCGGTCGCCTCACCCGAAACCGAGCGCAGGCCGAAGCCCTGAGAGGTGTCGAAGGAAGCACTTTTGATCTTGCCGTCATCGAGCGCCAAGCTTTCCGATTGGCGGTATTCGAGGAACAGCTCGCCATCGTCGCAGCCAGCCAGAGCGTCCGATACCGTGCGGTCGACGACCTTCCGGTCGAGGCCGGCGCGGGCGAAAAAGAGATCCTCGGTCACGGCGTCATGGGGCATGGCTGATCCTTAGGGGCAATGGGCCAAATCGGACGGCGGCAACCGTTAAGATGTATGGACCCGGGGGCCCGAAGGCAAGGGCGATCGCGAAGGGCGATCAGGGCGCTGGAAACAGCGAATCCGTGCGATCCAACAGGCGGTAGGCGACCAGTCCCAGCCACTCGTGAACGGCACCGTCCAGCCGCTGGAGCCGCAAGCCCGGGCTGCTGAAAGGAGACTCGTCGCCCGCCTTATACCCCACCGGCCAGGGGAGGACCGTCCAGCCGACACGGCGGAAAATGCCGACCGAGCGCGGCATGTGCTGAGCCGAGGTCACCAGCACCCAGACCTGGCCCGGTTCCGGATTCATCAACCTCTTCGAATTGACCGCATTCTCGAAGGTATTGCGCGACCGGTCCTCGAAGACGATCCGCGACGTATCGAGACCGAGTTGGTCCAGCAATTCCTTCGCCGTTACCGCTTCGCGCGGCGCATCGGGGAAGATGGAAGGCGAGCCGCCGGTGAAGATCAGCTTCGCGTCGGGATAGAGCCGCGCCAGCATGGCGAAGGTCGTGAAACGCTCGGCGGCGTCATTGAGCGACGGC
>CAZNZI010000757.1:0-3020 GCA_964577475.1 uncultured Rhodospirillaceae bacterium | reverse complement strand
GAACAGCGAGCCGCTGATTCAGTTGTATTGCATGGGCACGCTCTATCCCGAACCGGGCAGCAACGCCAGGCTGCCGCCGGGCGTCACGCTGTTCGCCAATCTGGTGGCGCCCAAGTCGCGTGGCTACATGAAATTGCGTTCGGCGGATCCGGCCGACATGCCGATCGTCGATCCCAATTATCTGTCGCAGGAAGAAGACATGCGGGCCCTGATCGCGGGCATCGGCTGGCTGCGGTCGATCGCGCGCGCTAAACCTTTCGCCGACCTGCTGCTCGACGAGATCACGCCCGGCGCCCATGTCACGTCGGATGCCGATCTTGCGGCCTATATCCGCAAGACCACGCTGACCAATTGGCACCCCGTCGGAAGCTGCCGCATGGGGCCCGACACCGATCCGATGGCCGTGCTCGACCCGGAATTGAAGGTCCGCGGCGTGCAGAATCTGCGGATATTCGACGCATCGATGATGCCCGGCATCATTCACGCCAACACCAACGGCCCGGTGATGGCGATTGCCGACCGCGCGGTCGATCTGATGATGGGAAAACAGAAACTGCGTGTGCCCTGAAGGACAGTTCGGGGCGGTGCGAAGCGGATCGGCATTCTGGTAACTGGTTAGTTATCCTGGGATAAAAGCAGGGCGTGCCGCCAAGCGTGATCGGCCTTGCCGCACGGCGGGGCCCGGTCTAGCATTTGGGTAACTAGTTAGTTCACCTGGCGCCGTTGCGGGGATAGTGATCAACATGCTTTTGGATATTGCCGCTCTGCCCTCCAGCCTCGATTCGGAAGAGGCGCTCGACGACTTCATGTCGATGCCGAGCCAGGCCTTGATCGACGATCTGGCGCGGCTCGACGGCGACATCCTGATCCTCGGCGTCGGCGGCAAGATGGGCCCGACGCTGGCGCGTCTGGCGAAGCGCGCGGCGCCGCAAAAGAAGGTGATCGCGGTCGCGCGCTTCAGCACATCCGGCGTTCGCGAGTACCTCAATCGCCATGGGGTCGAGACGATCTCTTGCGACCTGCTCGACGCGACGGCCGTGGCGCAACTGCCCGAAATCAAGAACGTGATGTTCATGGCCGGATTCAAGTTCGGAGCGGCGAGCGATCCGACGATGACCTGGGCGATGAATGTCCATGTGCCGGCGCTGGTCGCCGAGCGTTTCAGGAATTCGCGTATCGTCTCGTTCTCGACCGGCTGCGTCTATCCTTTCGCATCGGTCCGGCTCGGCGGATCGACGGAAGACGTTCCGCCCAATCCGCCCGGCGAATATGCAGTCACCTGCCTCGGCCGCGAACGGATGTTCGACTATTTCTCGCGGTTGCACCAGACGCCCGGCCGTCTGTTCCGTCTCAACTATGCGATCGATCTGCGCTACGGCGTCCTGCACGACGTGGCGCGCAAGGTGCGCGATGGCATTCCGCTCGACGTGTCGATGGGACATGTCAATGTCATCTGGCAGGGCGATGCCTGCGCCCAGGCATTACGCTGCTTCCTGCATTGCACCGCACCGACGACGCCGATCAATGTCAGCGGGCCGGAGACGATCTCGGTCCGCTGGTTGGTGCAGCAATTCGCGCAGCGCTTGGAGCGTGAGCCGATCATCACCGGCGAGGAAGCCGAATATTCCTGGCTGACCAACGCCGCCTTGGCCAACAGCCTGTTCGGCTATCCGATCGTTCCGCTCAACCGCATGCTCGATTGGACCGCCAGGTGGGTGGCCGCGGATCGGCGCAGCCTCAACAAACCGACCAAGTTCGAGGTTCGCAGTGGCGCTTACTGACGAGCTGATTCCCGTTCGGGTCGGCCGCGATCGCATGGCGGAAGCCATGGTGCTGTCGGGCCAGGCGAACTGGAATCAGTCCGAGGACGATTGGGCCGTGTTCATGGAGGAGGGCACCACCTTCGGCGTGACCGCCGACAATAAGCTGGTCGGCAGTGCTGCTATCCTGCCGTTCGGTCCGGCTTTCGGCTGGATATCGATGGTGCTCGTGACGCCGGAATGGCGCCGGCGTGGCATTGCGCGAAAGCTGATGAGCCAGTGCATCGCCGCGCTGCGCGACGAAGGGCGTGCCGGGCTGCTCGACGCCACTCCCCAGGGCGCGACGGTCTATCGTGGCCTCGGCTTCGAGACGCTGTGCCGCATGAACCGTTGGACGGGCACAATGCCGGCGGCCGCCGTTCCGCCATCGAATGCGACGCTCGATGCGGTGGCGGCGCGCGACCTGCCTGTGTTCGGAAGCGACCGGCGATTCCTGCTCGCCAATTTCGCGTCCCGTCCGACCGCGCGGCTCTATACCGCCGGCGACGCGGTGGTGGTCGTGCGCCCCGGCCGCAAGGCGCAGCAGATCGGTCCGCTGATCGCCGGTTCGGTGGTGGACGCGCGCAAAGTGCTCGGCGCCGCGCTGGCCGCGTGCAACGGACCGGTGATCATCGACGTTCTCGACGCGGGCGAGGCCTTGGCCGCCGTATTGAGGGATCACGGCTTCGCGATCACGCGGGACTTTGAGCGCATGGCCCTGGGCTGCGACGTCCTGCCGGGCCTGCCTGCCCAGTTGATGGTGGCCGCGGGACCGGAATTCGGATGACCGATCTCCTGAAACCGAAAGATCTGCTGCGCGCCACCGCCCGAATCCAGACGGTCCTGGTGGTGCTGGTTCTGGTGGCCCTGGTTTCGATGCCGGCCTTCCACAGCCGCGACAATCTGCTCAACATTCTCGATCAGTCGGCGGCTGGCGCGATCCTCGCGCTGGGTCAGTCCTTCGTGATCGCCGGCGGCTTGATCGATCTTTCGCTCGGGCAACTTGTGGGCCTGGCGACGGTGATCATCTGCTCGATGATGGGCGGCCATCCCGAACTCGCGCCGGTGGCCATCATCGTGTCGATCGCGCTTGGTGCGGTGGTCGGCCTCGTCAACGGCGAGTTGGTCAACCGCCTCAAGGTCCATCCGCTGATCCTCACCTTCGGCATGCTGAGCGTCCTGCAGGGGCTGATCTTCCTCATCACGGACCGCAGCGTCGGT
>CAZNZI010000756.1:0-3992 GCA_964577475.1 uncultured Rhodospirillaceae bacterium | reverse complement strand
CAGGTCTTGCCGACCAGGGTGACCACGGGCGTCTTAGGCTCCAGCACCGCCTGCAGGCCCGGATCGTTCTCGGCCGAGCGGCCCGAGCGGCGGGTCATGCCGAAGGCGGCCAGCTTGGCGCGGCTGAGTGTCGGCGGGGTGGCGAAGAAGGCGTCGTCGGTCGGGTTGGCGCCGGGCCATCCGGCCTCGACGTAATCGACGCCCAACCGGTCCAGATCGGCGGCAATGGCGGCCTTGTCCTGAGCGCTGAAATCGACGCCCTGGGTCTGCGCACCGTCGCGCAGGGTCGTGTCGTAGATGTAAACCCGATCGCCGCTCATCGAAAACCGTTGGTCCTTGAGGCTTCCCGCCACGAAAGGGTGCGAGAATGCCTCAACCGGCGTGGGTGCTCAAGGCTGGTTAGGGAGCTTCAAATATGCAGTTCGTGCGCCCCCCCACCTCTCCCACGCACGCCTTCCAAGCGTCCACTGGACGCTCGGCAGAACAGCCCAGTGGGCTGTTCGTCGGCGGCGCGTCCTCTCCGCCCCCCAAAGGGCGGAGAGGGAGGGACCCGCGTAGCGGGAGGGTGAGGTGGGGCGTCGAGCGAAGACGCCCTACGCCCGTATTTCCTGGCGCTGGAACGTCACATAGGTGATCGCGAACAGCACGATCACCGTGGCGATCAAGGCCGTGAGCTGCGGCCAGACCAGCAGTAGGCTCTGGCCGAATTGCAGCGGCGTCCCCATGGTGCCCAGCATCTGGGACGGGATGATGAACTGAAGCCCCAGTTGCAGCGAACTGGTGGTGGGCGACAGCAGCCCTACCATCGTCTCCATGAACAGCGTGTTGGGCGAGATGCGCGAGAGCCCGACCTCGAGATAGAGCTGGGCCACGGTCGGCTGGCCGGCCGCGATCGATTCGGGTGTCGCTGCGACGGCCCGTGCAATGAAGCTGGTCAGGATCGGCCACAGGATCGTCAGCAGCAGCCAGAGCCCGATCGAGCACATGGCGGCGGCGGCCGACGAGCGGAAGATCACCGAGAACAGCATCGCCACGGCCAGCCAGACGCCGCCATAGGCGATCGAAGCGACCAGGAAGCCGATGGCCCGCAAGACCTCTTCGCCATTGGGCGGCACGCCCAGCATGAAGAGGCCGAGGCCGATCACCAGCAGGAACAGCGCCACCAAGCTGATAGCAAGAGTCGAAAGCCCGGCCAGGAACTTCCCGAACAGCAGCGCGTCGCGATAGATCGGCTGGGCGAGGACGCGGCTCATGGTGCGGCGGTTGAACTCGCCGTTGACCGAGTCGAAGCCCAGCCCGATGGCGACCAAGGGCACCAGGAAGCCGATCAGGCTGATGAAATTGATCGGCAGCGAATCGTTCGACGCCGTGAACAGGTGCAGGAACAGGAAGCGGTCTTCGGCGGTGACCGTCTTCAACTGCTGTACGGCGGTGTAGACGGCGCCGAGGCCCGACAGGATCACCAGCCATTCGAGCACGCGCATCAGCACGCTCGACAGATGGTCCGCCAATTCCTTGGAATAGACGGCCGACAGTCCCGTCCAAGGGGACCCTTCGCGGCTACGCGGCACGGGCTTGCTCCTCGAAATAGCGGGTGTAGATGGCGTCGAGGCTCGGTTCCTCGACGGCCAGACGGATCAGCCGGCCTTGCGCGCCCATCACGGCCACCGCCAGGTCGGCGCTGACGTCACGGCTGGCGAAGACCCTGTAGCGATTCGCGGCTTCCGGCACGACCTTGGTGACGTCGGAGACGCGCGCCAGCGCGGCGGCAACGCCGTCGCCGGCCGCTTCGATCTCGATGACACTGCCGCCGCCCAGCACGGCCTTGGCAAGCTCCGCCACGGTCCCTTGCAGGGCGATCTGCCCTTTGTTGAACAGCGCGACGCGGTCGCAGATCACCTGTACGCGGTCGAGCAGATGCGACGAGAGAAGAATCGTCATGCCCTCGGCCTTCAGGTCGCGGATCATGTCGAGCAACTCGGCGGTCGATTGCGGATCGAGGCCCGAAGTCGGCTCGTCGAGAATCGCGACCTTGGTGTGCTTCATCCAGATCTCGGCGAGGCCGAGGCGCTGGCGCATGCCGCGCGAAAAGGTCGAGACGCGCTTGTCGGCCACATCGGCCAGGCGCACGCGCTTCAAGGCTTCCATGATCCGCGACTTCGCTTCGCCGCGGCCAAGCCCGGCCAGTTCGGCGATATAGGCCAGGTTGTTGAACGCGGTCATGTTGTCGTAGAAGCCGACCGCGTCGGGCAGATAGCCGACGCGGCGCTTCACCTCGAGCGGCTGGCGCGCCGGATCGTGCCCGGCGATGTCGACCGTGCCGCCGGTGCGGTCGGTCAGGCCGAGCAGCATCAGGATTACGGTCGTCTTGCCGGCGCCATTGGGGCCGAGCAGGCCGAAGATTTCGCCCTGCCTGATGGCCAGGTCGATGCCGTTGACCGCGGTGGCCTCGCCATATTTCTTGACGAGGCCGCGCGCGTCGAGGGCGAGATCGCCGCTCATGATCTACCTCCGCGCTTAGCGCCGTCCGAACCGGGACACCGCACCCAGCACGGCCAACAGCGCGATCGCGATGATGGCGATGCCGATGATGCCCCACAGGGTCGAGGTGGTGACCGTCACGCGGTAGTCGGCATTGGCCGAACTGCCTTCGGTGGTCGCCGTCACGGTGGTCATGTAGTCGCCGGCCACCGCCTTGTCGGCCGGCGTGATCGTCGCCACCACGTTGACCTTGCCGTTGGGATCGATCTTGTCGATCGTCTTCGGCTCGAACTCCATCTTCCAGTTGCTCGGCGGGAAGGCCGTGACGCCGACTTTGGTCGCCGGCGCGGTGCCGGTATTGGTAACCACAAATGTTACATTGGTCGATTTGCCGGCCTCGGCCTGGCCCGAGAGGCGGCCTTCCGGCGTGGTGATGGCGAGCTTCGGCTGGCCTTCGATGTGCAGCGACACGGGGGCCGAGGCTTCGACACCCGCGGCCGACACCTTGCCTTCGAGATCGTAGTTACCCGCCGTCACGTTGTCGGGCAGCTTGATCTTCATCGCGACCGTCTGGTTCTCGCCGGCTTTGATCGGCACCGAGGAGATTTCCTGCTGGTCGTACTGCTTGGTGAACGAGGCCTGGAAGCCTTGCGGCAGCTTCGCCGACAGGCTGGCCAGGATGTCCTTGCCGCTGTCGTTACGGACATTGAGATTGAACGAGAAGGTCGCGTTCGGCGTGCCGCGCAGCGAGGGCAGTTCCGCCTTCACCGCCAAGCTGATCGGCAGATCGTTGCCCAGCTTCACGTCGAGCGGCAGGGCGGTCTTGGAGGCCTTGCCGTCGGCATGCAGCACCAGATCGGCGCTCTGGGTCTTGGTGTCCGTGGGGATGTCCAAGCGCAACTGGAGGTCGGTCGCCTCGCCCGCCGCGGCCATCGCCGCGCCGACCGGCTGACCGCCGCCCAGGAACTCCGCCTTCCAGCCCTGCGGCACGCCGGTGACCGACAGGGTCACGGGTTCGGGTGCGGTGCTGTAGTTGTGCAGCTTGAGGCTGATGGTGGCCGTCGGGGCCGCGACGGTGACCGCCGTATACGGCGCCACCAGATAGATGCCCTGAACGTCGCCGGCCTTGGCCTCGGCGGCCAGGACCGGGGTGGAGATTGTGGCGGAACCGAGCAACAGAGCAAACGTTGCCGCAAGCAAGGCAGAGCGCATAGTGAACCCCATGTTTGGAGGGCCCTGGCCGCGTCGGGCCGGGCTAAGATCGGTCGGTTTTGTCTATCGGACGTCTGTTATCATTGGCTTTTCCATATCCCAGGGTAGGGTCGATGGCAATGCCGATGAAACGGTCTTGGCCGGTTTTGAGAGGTGATTTCGCGCCGCTTTGTGGCAGGTTTGTGGTCGCGAATCCCGAAGCGCGCCACAATATTGCCACTACATGATCCTGCACGACGGGCGCGATTCCAAAGCGTTATGACTTCCGAACCCAGCCTTCCCACCCACCGCCGGGTTCT
>CAZNZI010000755.1:0-9311 GCA_964577475.1 uncultured Rhodospirillaceae bacterium | reverse complement strand
GGACCGCGGCGGAGTAGAGACCCATCACCGGCCCCAGCGCCTAGTTGTAGACGCCGCCGTCGATCACGATCGCTTGGCCCGTCATGTAAGACGACTCGTCGGACGCGAGATAAACATAGAGCGGTGCGATCTCCGACGCCGTACCCTGCCGGCCGAGCGGCACGATCTGTTTCACGAACTTATCCTGGTTGGCGCGGCCGCCCATGAAATCGATGGCCGCCTGATTGAATGCGGTGTCGACCCAGCCGGGGCAGATCGTGTTGACGCGGATGTTGTCCTTGGCAAGTTCGAGGGCGAGCGCGGTGCCGAATGCAACCACCGCACCCTTCGATGCGGAATAGGCTGCAACACCCGGCGCGCCGCGCTTGCCCGCCAGCGACGCCATGTTGACCACCGCACCCTTGCCCGATTTGCGCAGATGGGGTGCCGCGTATTTGATGCCGAGGAAGATGCCGGTGACATTGACGGCGAACATCTTGTTCCAGCGCGCGAGGTCGAACTCCTCGATGGGGCTTGCGTATTGGAGGCCCGCATTCTGGCAAAGCACGTCGAGACCGCCGAGCCAGGCAACGCCGTTTTCGACCAAGGCGCGGACGGAAGCCTCATCGGTCACATCGGTTTTGATGAAGTGGGCGTTGGCGCCGAGTGCCTTGGCCGCCGCTTGCCCTTTCGCCTCGTTGAGATCGGCGATCACCACCTTCGCACCTTCGGCAACAAAGAGCTTCGCCGACTCGCCGCCGATGTTCTCGACCGCTCCCGTGAAAATGACCCGCTTGCCCGTCAAACGACCCGCCATGGATGACCTCCCGTTTCGTTACGGCAAGTTTACGGCGCGACCGGACGGCGGTCATTAGCTGACCGTCCCACCTCCAGTGGGCTGAAGGGACACGGTCCTTCGGCCGACGGCGCGGAAATATTGTCAACGCGGGCCGTTCATGAAAGAGTGCATCGATATTCACAACGTGTAGCCGTAAAAACGCGAAACGAGGGACACGCCGATGATCTTCGAACAGATCGCGACGGAGGGTTGCCAGTCTTATCTGGTGGGCTGCCAGGAGACTCATTCCGGCGCACTGATCGATCCGGCGATGCAGCAGATCGATCATTATGTCGGCCTGGCTGCCCGCAACGGGCTGCGCATCCGCTATGTGGTTGACACACATACCCACGCCGATCATTTCTCGGCCAGCCGTGCCTTGGGCAAGATGCTCGACGTCCCGGTGGTGATGCATCAACTGAGTCCCGCGCCGCATGCGGACTTCCGCCTGTCGGATGGCGAGATCCTGCGTGTCGGCAATATGCGCATCCGGGCCCTGCACACGCCGGGACATACGCGCGATTCGATGTGCCTGGTGGCCGAAGATCGCGTTTTCACCGGCGACACACTGCTGATCGGCGCGACGGGCCGGACCGATCTGCCGACCGGCAATCCGGACGAACTGTTCAACAGCCTGTTCAATGTGGTGCTGAAGCTGCCGGCCGAGACGAAAGTCTTTCCGGCCCACGACTACAAGGGCCGGTCGCATACCACCATCGGCGCCGAGATCGAGAACAACCCGCGGCTGCAAAAACGCGAGCGCGCCGCTTTCGTCGAGATGATGCAGCAGCTCAACTTGGCCGCGCCGAAACACCTGACGGAGGCCCTGCGTACCAATATGAGCGGCGGCAAGACGGTGGCGCAGCTTCTGTCCGATGCTTCCTCGATCATCTCTTTCATCTCGATGACCGATCTCGAGACGCGCGTCACGAACGGCGATCCCGCGTTGGTGTTGCTGGATGTGCGCGAGAAGGATGCCTATGAGGAAGGCCACATTCCCGGCGCGAAGCATCTGCCGCGGGGACAATTGGAGTTGCGCGTCAACGGCGAGCTTCCCGATCCGACGCGCCGCATCCTGGTCGTGTGTGAACTCGGATTGATTTCGACCCTGGCCGCCGCCACCTTGCGCGAACTCGGCTTTATCCATGCAACGGCGCTCGACGGCGGGATGAAGGCATGGCGCGAGGGTAAATTGCCACTGACGGCGGGCGCCGCACCTTGAACGTTCAGGAGACCCTGGCCCCCGCCAAATCGATCGTCGTGGTCGGTGGCGGTTTCAGCGGCGCGCTGTTCGCCATGAAGCTGCACCGCGCGCGGCCCGACTGGCGCGTCGCCGTCATCGAGCCGAAGAAGAAGCTGGGCCGCGGTATCGCCTATGGCGCTTGCGGGCCACACCATCTGCTCAATGTGCCGGTCAACCGCATGGAGATCGGCCTCACACCCAGTTTCACGAACTGGCTCGAATCGCGGCTCGGCATCATCGCCGAGGCTCTGGTCGAGAGCAATCTGGACCTGCCCTCGGCCTTCGTCCCGCGCCGGTTGTTCGGCGACTATATGGAAGAGCGGGTCAACGAGGTTCTGTCGCTCAAGTCGCGGCGCGGGCTGACGGCCATCCGCGGCGAGGCGGTTCGTCTTCTCGACGGGAGGCGTGGCGTCCTGCTCACCGACGGCCGCGAGATCCGCGCCGACATCGTCGTTCTCGCCATGGGCAATCTGCCGCCGCGACGCCCCGGGAACGTCGATGGCTGGGTCTACGATACCGGCTTTTTCGTGCCCGATCCTTGGGCCACGGATGCGTTCAGCGATATCGATCCCGATGAGCCGCTTCTTCTGATCGGCGCGGGCCTGACCGCCGTCGACGTGCTTCTGCATCTTGCGGGCGACGGCCATCGGGGGCCGCTGCTGGCCGTGTCGCGGCACGGGCTAAAGCCGCGCAAGCATGCCGCGGGCGGCACCTGGTCGGCGTTCCTCAACGATACCGCACCAGCATCACCGCGCGCGCTTGCACGAATGATCCGCACCGAAATCGCGAAAGCCGAAGTGAAAGGCGTACCGTGGCAGCGCGTCTTCGACGCCGTGCGCCCTTCGGTGCCCCGCATCTGGAACGAGTGGGACCACAAGAGCCGCCGGCAATTTCTGCGCCACTTGCGCGTGCGCTGGGACATCCATCGGCACCGCACGGCGCCGCGCATCGGCACGCAGCTCGAGAAACTCATCGATCAGGGCAAGCTCGAACTGATCGGCGGCCGGATCGACGGCTACCGCGAGGCGGGGCAGCAGATCGAGGCAACGATCACCCTGCGCGGCGGCGGCACGCGGCGGTTCGCCGCCGGCCATATCATCAACTGCACCGGACCGGGCGGTGATTTCGATAAGATCGCCATACCGCTGATCGCCGACCTGCGCGAGCGGCGGCTGGCGAAGGCCGATCCCTTGGGCGTCGGCCTGGATACCGAAGACTGCGCGGTCATCGACGCCGATGGGACACCGTCGCCCTGGCTTTTCGCGCTCGGCCCGCTGACCCGGCCGGCCTGGTGGGAAATCACGGCCGTGCCCGAGATCAATATCCAGATCGATCGGCTGGTCGCCCATCTGGCCGCCGACACACAGGTGCCGCGCCTGACGGTCACCGACTTTCAGAACATGGGCGAAGGCATCTGACGCAGCCCGCGCTCAGAGCGACTTGATCCACACCGATTTGACCGAGACGCCGACCCCGCTCAAATCCTTGAGCCGGGAAATGATCCGCGGCGTCACGACCTGGCCGCGCGCCAGCAGGAGTTGCCCGCTTTCGCTGTAGACATTGCGGGCCAGGACCGAGCGGGACGCGAGCGACTCGAGACTGGTCTCGACGCCGCTGCCCAATTGCTCGTCTTCGTCGATGATATCGGCATTGGCGGGCAGATGTCCGGGAACAACCCGCTTCTGCTTAGCCTTCTCTTCTTCCTGCTGCATGGCGAAGGCAGGAACCGTGGCCGAGGTGATTTCGATGTTCTCGACGTCGATTCCCTCGTAGTCCTTGACCGATTTGACGTGGTTCCCGTCTTCGGAGACGGCGTCGATCAGCACGCGCTTCAGCTTTTCCTCAAGCGCGTCCTTCGAAATCGGCTTGAGCAGGAAAGCATCGGCGTCGAGCGCCATGGCGCGGCCGATCAGGTGCTGGTCGTCGTAGCCGGTCAGCATCACGAACGGCAGATAGCGCGCCACCGGCACCTGCCCCGTGCGCACCGCTTTCAGGAGCCCGAGGCCGTTCATTTCCGGCATCATGAAATCGGCGATGATGCAGGTGACATTCTTGCCCTTGCCGTTGAGAAGTTCGAGCGCCGCCGCGCCGTGCCCGGCCTGGAAATGAACTTGCGCGCCCATATTGCCGAGCATCCAGATGACCGTCTGACGGACCGAGGCCACGTCGTCGACCACCAGATAGACATTGGCTTTCACTTCGGTGCTGATGATCATGCGGAGTCCCCCTCGGGATTGTAGACGGCGCGCACGCGGCCATATTCATGGGCCGCCGCGCCTGCATGTTGTTCGATGACCGGCCATTCGAGATCGCCGGCGCCCGACTCGATAGCCCCCAATGCGCCCGCCAACCGGTCGGCGGCGAAAGCGGCCGCGGCGCCTTTCGCGGCATGGGCCGCCCGGCGCACCGCCTGCCGGTCGCGTGCGGCCAGTGCCGTTGTCAGATTCTCCAGCAGCGTCTCGGCCTCGGACACAAAGCCGAGGATCAGTCCGGAAAGGGCCGCCGCACCGGTGCCTTCCGGCTCGCCGAGAAGGCCTGCGAGCTTGCCGATGTCGATCGGCGGATCGGCGGGTATTTCCGCCGTTGGTTTTGACGCCAGATGGCTTTCCAGCACTTCCCGCAGCTTGTCGATCATGACGGGCTTATGGAGCACCCCGTCGGCGCCGGCATCGTGGAAGCGCTGCACGTCGCTCGCCTGGGTCAGCGCCGTCATTCCGATCACCGGTTTGCGAGGGCGACCGCTTGCGGCCTCCGCCGCGCGGAGGTCGCGGGTGAAGGTGAAACCATCCATCTCGGGCATTTCGCCGTCGATCAGGATCAGCGCGAAATCGCGCGACGCCAGATTCGCCAGCCCCTCCCGGCCCGAGGCGACCGCCACGCTCTCATAGCCGAGCCGGGCCAATTGCCGGATCGCCAGGGTGCGGTTGGCGACGATGTCGTCGACCACCAGGATGGTCTGCCCCGCATGGGTTTGTGCGGGACGCGCCGCCGCAGGGACGGCGGCTTCCTGGCCGGGCGCTTGGCCGCGTGCCGCAGCGGCGACAGCATCGACAAGACGATGACGGCTGACCGGCTTGGTGAGTGCATAGCGGCCGGCTGCGCGACTTTGTTGCCGGGATTCGAGGTCCTGCTGCGCGGTCAGTGCGACAAGGATCGGCTTGCCGTCGAGACCGTCGGCCAAATTCAACGCCTCCGGTCCATCGCGCGCGACATCGACGATGACACTGCCAAACGGCTTTCCCGACTGCGCGGCTGCCGCGATGGTTCGCTTCGCGGCGCCTGCTTCCGCCCGATGTACGACCGCACCGGCCGCTTCCAAAGCAATTGCCAGAGCGTCCGCCAGTGCCGGATAAAGCTCGACCAGCAGCACCTCGACGCCGGCAAGCCGCGTGTCGGGTTCCGCCGGCACGGCGGCGACAATGGGAATCTCGAACCAGAACGTCGATCCGGTGCCCTCGGCGCTGTCCACGCCGATTTCGCCGCCCATCATCTCGATCAAGCGGCGGCATATCGAAAGCCCCAGACCGGAGCCCCCATAGTTCCGCGTGGTCGAGGCGTCGGCTTGGGAGAAGGCCTCGAAGAGCTTGCTTTTCTGCGGATCGCTGAGGCCGATGCCGGTATCGACGATCTCGGCCCGCAGCCTGTCGGGTTGCGCGGGCGCGGGCATCAGACGGATCTGCACATGCCCGTGATCCGTGAACTTGATGGCATTGCCGGCAAGGTTCAGCAGAACCTGCCGCAGGCGCACCGGATCGGCCCGCATCGACGCGGGGGTGCCCGGATCGATGCGGATCACCAGTTCAATGCCTTTGCCCGCCGCGCGCGCCGCCAGCAGTCCGCCCAGCGTCTCGGCGATCTCGGCCGGCGAAACCTCGATCGGGTCGAGCGCAAGTTTTCCCGCCTCGATCCGCGCCGAGTCGAGAATGTCGTCGATGATTGCCAGCAGCGCCTGGGCGGAATCATGGGCCACCGCCACGAGTTCGCTCTGCTCGGCATCGAGTTGCGTGCCGCGAACAAGTTCGAGCATGCCGAGAACGCCATTCATCGGCGTGCGGATTTCGTGGCTCATGGTGGCCAGGAACAGCGATTTGCTCTTATTGGCGAGATCGGCGGCTTCGACCCGGCCGCGCATCGCGCGCTCCGCGGCGACTTCGCTCAAGGTCTTGCGGATCGTCGTCTCGAGGTCTTCGGCCTCGATCGGCTTGGTGACGAAATCGAACGCGCCGCGATTCATCGCGCCGCGGATATTCGTCAGATCGCCATAGGCCGAAACGATCACCGCCCGGACAGGTGGCTCCATGGTGCGCAGATTGCTGAGCAGCGTGATGCCGTCCATCACCGGCATGTTGATGTCGCTCAGCACCATGTCGAAGCCGAGATCGGATTTGAGAACTTCGATCGCCTCGGCACCGTTGGACGCGAAAGCGAAGCTCCATCCCTCTTCGCGGACATGGCGGCGGAACATCTGCTTGATCAGACGCTCGACGGCCGGCTCGTCATCGACCACAAGAATGCGCGCGTTGCTCAAGCGACGTCCCCCACCGTCGAAGAGCCGTCCCCACTGGGGACATGGTCAAACCCCGCTCTTCACGATTGCCCTATTGAATAGGGTCTTATGGTGGCATGATGTCAAAACCGTAGAGCTATTTCAATCGAGCCAAGACAATGCTTATCGTCTTACGGCTCGATGACGGGGGGCCAGATGGGGGTGACATCGACGGCCGAAGCGGCGGCGCCGCAAAGCCGCGGCTCGGGCTGGAACAGAGCCCGCCAGTGGGCGATCTCGCAGGCTATGCGAGTCACAGGCGACCCCAACGATGACGCGGCGGTCAGCCTTCAGAAATCGGCTTTCATTGCCTGCGTCGTGCTCAAGATCGTGGTCTGCCCGATCTGGGCGGCGATTTACTATTCAGGCGGCGGAATCGGCGCCGCGGTCGTGCCGATTGCTTTTCCCATCGTCACGCTGGTCAATTTGGGGGCCTTCCTACGGTTCGGAAACTATCAACGGTTTGTCCGAATCGAAATGTTCCTCATGCTGGTCATGCCGTTCCTCCAGATGATGGCTGTCGGCGGCCTGGTGAATTCGAGTGCCTTGATTCTGTGGTCGCTGATCGCGCCGCTCGGCGCTCTCGTCTTCGATACCATCCGCATCGCCAAATTCTGGATCGGGTTGTTTTTCGTGCTGCTCCTGATCTCGACCATTGCCGATCCGTTCCTCGGACCGCCCTTGCCGCTGCCGCGCGCCTATGTCGTCGCCCTTCTGTTCCTCAATATCGTCACGGCGACCAGCATCTATTTCGCGGTCGCCTATCACTTCGTGCGGCAACTCGATCTGGCGCAGAAGCAACTGATGGCGCGCGAACGGATGGCCTATTTCGGCCAGCTGACGGCGGGTGTGGCTCATGAAATCAAGAATCCGCTCAACTTCATCAACAACTTCGCGCGCCTGTCGGTCGATCTGTTGGGCGACCTGCAAAAGCAGATCGGCGGCGAGATAGCGTTCGAGCGGCGCGGCGAGATCGACGAGATCGTCGCCGATATCAGCGGCAACCTGACCGAGATTCGCGACAACGGCCGGCGCGCCGACGGGATCGTCAACAGCATGCTGGCCCATGCACGCAGCGGTGGCGGCACGAAGCAGACTGTCGACCTGGGCGCTTTGCTGTCGGAAAGCGCGAAACTCGCACAAGGCGACGGTTCGGTACCGGTCGAACTCAGCCTCGATCCCGATCTGGGATCGGTCGAGGGCGTCTCGCAGGATCTGACGCGGGTGTTCGTCAATCTGATCAATAACGGAATCTATGCCGCGAAAGCGAGGGCCAAAGTCCAGCCCGGCCACAAACCCCATCTCCGAATTGCCGCGCGCCCTCTGACCGGGCGGGTGGAGGTCCGTATCCGTGACAACGGAACCGGCATCCCGACCCATGTGCGGAGCAAAATCTTCACACCGTTCTTCACCACCAAGCCCACCGGCGAGGGAACGGGACTCGGCCTCAGCCTGAGCTACGACACGATCGTCCGCGCCCATAGCGGACAGATCACGGTCGAGAGCGAGGAAAACGATTACGCCGAATTCATCGTGCGCCTGCCGCGCAAAACCCATTGAGGGCAGCGGCCGGAATTCGCGTCGCCGTCCCGCTTCTGCGCCGCAAAAGTAGAACCGCCTGCCGCCGATTGCGGCGGCGCCGGTCATTAAATCGCCTCGATCCCCAGCCGGAATTGGCGGCGGCTTCGGAGGGAACGAACGGGAATTCCAGCCGTTAATCCTTCGGGCCGTTCCTCTTGCGACGGGAACGCACCGATGGCGGACGGATTGAAACCGTGAGACGGGCGCTGAAGATTTTCGGTTGGACGGTGGGCATTCTGGTGCTGCTCATCATCGTGGCCGGCGCGGGCGTTGTACTTTTCATCAACTCCCCCTTCGTGCGTGGACAGATCGAAAGCCGGGCCAGCGCCGCCTCGGGCCGCAAGACCCAGATCGGCGGGCTGTCGGTTCACTGGGGCCGCGTCCTCCACATCAGGCTGGATAATGTCCAGGTCGCCAATGCCGATTGGACGAAGTCCGATCACATGTTCAAAGCCGAATTGGTTGAATTCGACATCCGGGCCTGGCCGTTGCTGCGCGGCGACCTGATCCTGCCGGCGGTTCACCTGCAGAAGCCCGAAATCGACATCGAGAAGAACGACAAGGACCAGACCAACTGGAGCCCGCAGGAAAGTCCGATCGCCGGAACGGCGGCCGCGCAAGCCGCGCCCTCGAACCGGTTCGAAACGCCGGTGATCGGCCAGTTGGTCATCGACGGCGGCCGTTTGAGCTACAAGGATGTGGCCAATAATCTCGAGTTGAACGGCACGATACAGACCGCGCAGGGCCAGGCCGGCGCACAGCCGCAAGCCGAACTGGCGATGAAGGGCAGCATCGAGAAGAAGCCGCTGGCATTGCATTTCATCGGCGGATCGATCCTGATGCTGCGCGAAACCGACAAGCCCTATCCGGTCAATCTCGACATCCGCTATGGCGACACCCATCTGACGGTGAAAGGCACGCTGCAAGACCCGATTCAGTACAAGGGCGCCGATGTGCAGCTCAGCCTGTCGGGACCCAATCTTGCCGATATCTATCCGCTGCTCGGCATTCCGGGCCCGCCGACGCCGCCCTATCGCATCAGCGGCAAGCTCGATCACGAGCCGGGCAAGTGGCACGTGACCAACCTGACCTGGCATGCCGGCGATTCCGATCTGGCCGGCGAA
>CAZNZI010000754.1:0-1884 GCA_964577475.1 uncultured Rhodospirillaceae bacterium | reverse complement strand
GGCCGCCAGCACCAAACCATTCTCAATCGACATGAAGCCGACGACTTGGCTGACCGCGTTACGTCGGGTAATCATGATCAGAAGCCCGAGCAGGACGACCGACAGCGCAAACGCCAAGTCTTCGCGTGCCAGAGAATCGGCACCCGCGGTCACACGCAGCATCAGGACCATGGAGAGAGCCACGAGCCCGATTCCAACAAGCATGGTCAGACCAATACCGACCACCGTCTCGATATCGCGATGGATGCCAAGCTTTTGAATGATGCGATGAAGCGCAACCGGAATGACAATCCCTTTGAAGATCAAGGCGATTGCCGCAGTCACGTATAGATGAGGCGCGTTCTGGCTGAGAGCTTGCCAGGCGACCGAGAGGGCAAGAACGACCGCATGCAACGCGAAGACATTGAGCAGCGCGTACAGTCGATCTTGATACAGCATCACGAAGCTGACCAGCACCAAGCCACCGGCAAGGAGATGGGCGATGTCGAATGCCAAACTATGCATCACAGGCTCCGCGACACGAAGAGCAAGAGGGTCCCGAGCAGCCCGAGCATCAACGCCACGCCCATGAATTGAGGCACACGAAAGACCCTCATCTTGGCGGTTGCGGTCTCGAAGAATGCGAGAAGGGCCCCGCCGACGGTCAACTTGGCGAAGTAGGCGGCGAAGCCGATGAGATAAGCCGCCGGTGAGGACCCTGGTGTCGCGATCTGCCATGGCACGAACACGGCCGCGATCAACGAGATATAGAGGAGTAACTTGAGCGATGTCGCCAGTTCGATCATCGCCAAATGACGCCCAGAATATTCGAGGACCATGGCCTCATGCACCATGGTGACCTCTAAGTGGGTCGCCGGATTGTCGACTGGAATACGCGAATTCTCCGCTATGGCGACGATGACGAGGGCCACGAGCACCATCCCAAGAGTTACGCGTAACCCGACCTGCGTGGAAGCCATGAATGTGGCTATCGTGGACAGTTGAGTTGATCCCGCTAAAAGGGCCAGTGAAAAAATCACCAACAGCATCGCGGGCTCAGCCAAAGTCGCGATCATCATTTCACGACTCGATCCGATGCCCCCGAAGCTCGTGCCGACATCCATCCCGGCTAGCGCGAGAAAGAAGCGAGCGCTGCCCAGGAGTGCGACAATGGCGATGAGATCGGCCGTCCAACTGAACAAAAGCCCTGTCGCAAATGTTGGAATCAATGCCGCCGCAACCCAGGTGGCGGCGAAAATCAGATACGGTGTTACGCGGAATAGCCATGACGCGTTGTCCGCCAGCACTACCTCCTTGCGAAGAAGCCGCAAGAGGTCGCGATATGGCTGAACTAGGGAGGGGCCTTGACGGCGCATGAGCCTTGCCTTGCCCTTGCGGATGAAGCCCGTCAGCAGCGGTGCGAGCAGAAGCACCACAGCCATCTGCGATCCCTGAATGAGTATCTCGGAAATCAGGACCATAACGTCAGCACGAGGAGCAACGTCACTAGTGAGAGAAAGACAAAACTGAGATATCGCCGGATCGTCAGAAACTGGAGGCGGTTGAATCGATCGGCGGTAAAGCCGACCGCAGTTGTGATCGGCGCATAGAGGCTGTCCCAGATGACGTCCCGCATTGTGACGGTCAGCCGCGCAACCCGGGTGCTGCCCGGCGGCGTCATGTCGATGCGCTCGCGCGCACGGAAGACGAGCGTGCCGAAGACCCGGCGAAGCGGCTGCGCAAAGCCGCTGGCGCTATACTGCATGGCAGGACTCAGCTCCGGAAAGCCGCAGCCCCACGGAGGAACGCGCCGCACCGCACGCGAAGCGAAACGGTGTATGACATACGCTGCCAGAGATCCCGAGGCCGCGATGAACAAAAACAGGAGTAGGCCGTTATAGGAAC